>JAISOP010000080.1 GCA_031275525.1 Tannerella sp. | reverse complement strand
GCCGGAGATCATGATCTCCGGCCGGTTCTCATCTTGTTTCCGGGCCTTCAATTTACACGCACCAAAGTGTCAAAAAGTATCGCCCCCCTTTTTGCAAGAAGTCCGCGCTTGAAAAAGGTCGGACTTCTCCTCTAAAAACCTCCAAAGCTACGCTCCGCTCCGCAGAAAAAAAAGAAGAATTGGTCCGCGAATGAACGCGAATACTTTATTCGCGGATATTCACGTGCATTCGCGGACCACTTTTTCTTTCTCTGCGGAGCGAAGCATCGTGTTGGACGTTTTTAGAGGTTCCCATAAATGCATACCTGCCGACTATCCTAATGGAGGTCGATACAAAGCGGTTTGAAAAATGAAACGGCTTCTTCATCCGCAGGCCGCAGTGGGGGAATGGTAAATGGGAATGGAGAATGAACAGATGTTCCCCTGTGAGGAAAGTCACCGGAACGAAATCCATTTAATCAGTTCGCCGAAGGAGGGTTTCTTGCCGTAAACCAGAATGCCTACACGGTAAATCTTTGCCGAAATCCGGACGAAGCCGATGGCTGTGACATACAGCAAGACGACCGAAAGGATTTTCTCCCAGGCCGGTATCTCGTTCGAGATGCGCATCAGCATCACGATGGGTGAAGTCAGCGGGATAAACGAGCAGCACCAGGCCACGGGACCATCCGGATTGTCCATACTGTAGATTCCAATGTAGAGGGCAAAAACCAGGAGGATGATCACCGGCGCCATGAGTGGCTGGGCGTCTTCGGGATGGTTGGCGGCCGACCCGATGGCGGCAAAAAAGGAGCTGTAGAGCAGATAGCCGCCGATGAAATAAACTACAAAAAAGAAGCCTGTTTCAAGGATATTGACCGACTGCAGGCCGGCCACCAGGGAGGCATAACCCTCGGCTGGGGGAACCATGTCGGGCTGCCATCCTCCGTCCGGCAGCCCGGCCACCATAGCGCCCGCGCCCAGCAGGATGCCGCCCAGGATGCCCCAGGCGGCGAGTTGCGTCAGTCCGACCAGTCCGATGCCGATGATTTTCCCCATCATCAAATCGAACGGGTGCACGGATGAGACCATGATTTCGACCACGCGGCCGGTCTTTTCCTCCATCACGGCTTGCATCACCATCCCGCCGTACATCGTGATGAACAGGTAGATGATTACGTTGAAGACCATGCCGACTAAGCGTGCCGTGAGCGAGTCGGAAGGGCTTTCGTCGCCGTCTTTGCCCCATTTGAGGGTGGGTATCTCGAAATGAATGCGGCTTTCCCGGATGATCCGGTCCAGGTCGGGAATGTGGTAGGAGGCCAGTTTGTCGCTTTCCATCTGTTTGCTCAGCGTCCGGTTTACGATGCGGAGCAGGTCGCCGGGGATTTGTTTTTCGGAATAAATCGTGGCAGCCTGCGGATTGTGCAGCAGGTCGTCCGTGATGCTCAGGATGGCAAACAGTTCCCGGTCGGAACTATTCCGGTACTCATCCAGCGACCGGTCGGCATCGAAAAAGCGATAGCCGTCCGCCGGCTCGAACAGGGGCGCATACTTGCCCGTCCGGTCGATGATGGCTACGTTGCGTACCTCGTCGCTCTTGATGGAGGCCAGCCAGAAGGGTACGACCGAGAGGGTCAGCATCAACACGGGCATGAGCAGCGTGAGTACGATAAATGATTTCCTGCGGATGCGCGACAGGTATTCGCGCGTGATGATCAGTCCTGTTTTACTCATACTGTTTGATTGGAGGAATCGTTGGCCGGTGTTCCGGTGACGGTTCGGATGAAGATGTCGTTCATCGAAGGCAGTTCTTCGACAAACGAATGAATTTCGCATTGCCGTGACAGCGCTTCCAGCAACGCGGCATTGCCGGCTCCGCTGTGCTTGCGGATACGGATTTCGCTGTACCCGCCCTTTGGTTCTTCGGAAAGGAGGGCAAAAATACCCGGCGACGAGGCGAGCGGGCCACCGGCCGTGACGCGGAGGCGAAAGAGGTTTTCCCTGAAACGTTCGCGTACTTCGCGGACAGGCCCGTGGAGAACGACTTGTGCACGGTCGATCAGCGCGATGTCGTCGCATAGTTCTTCAACGGAGGCCATGTCGTGCGTCGAAAAAATCAGGGTATGACCCTTTTCCTTCAGCTCGAGCATCTCCTTTTTCAGCAAATTGGCGTTCACGGGGTCGAAGCCGCTGAAGGGTTCGTCAAAAATCAGCAGGTCCGGCCGGTGTACGACCGTGATGACAAACTGTACTTTTTGCTGCATACCTTTCGAGAGTTCTTCCAGTTTCCTGTTCCACCAGGGCATGATGTCGAACTTGTGGAACCACCCGGCCACTTGCTGCCCGGCTTCGTGACGGGAAAGCCCTTTCAGCCGGGCGAAAAAGACGGCCTGTTCGCCCACTTTCATCTTTTTGTAAAGTCCCCGTTCTTCGGGCAGGTATCCGATGCGTCCGGTGTCGCCGGCTTGCAGGGGATGGCCGTCGAACCGGACGACGCCGCTGTCCGGGGCTGTAATCCGGTTGATGATCCGCAGGAAAGTCGTCTTGCCGGCGCCGTTGGGACCGAGCAACCCGAAGATCTTCCCTCGCGGTACGCAGATGCTCACCCGGTTCAGCGCCAGGTGATTCGCATATTGCTTGACAATGTCTTCCGCTTCTATAAAATACATGCTGTGTAGTGTTTAACGGTTCAGCCGGGCGATTGATGGGCGGTGAGCGGTAAACGGTTGCCCGTCGTGGAGGGCAGGATGATGCGTTCGCCCAGTTCCCGGCTCAGTTCGGCCTTGAATTCGTTCAAACGGATTTGCTCCTTCAGCAGTCCGGTGGCCTCGTCTATCTTGCCTTCGCGCTGCAAGTCCCTGATTTGATGCTTTATCTCTGCAATCTTCTGCCGGATATGCACCTCTTTCAGGGCAAACAGGTCGCGGCGGAGGATGTGTTCAAACTGGTTCATCTGTTCCGACAGTTCCCGCTCCTTTTCCTCCAGTTCCTGGACGGTTTCTACCTCCTGGCGTGTCAGTCCGGTTTCCGCCTCCTTTTGCAACAGGCGATCCACCGTTTCCTTCTGTACCGCAAAAGCTTCCCTCGCCTTCCCGACCGCGTCGAAATGAAACGGATACATGGGATTCATCAGGTGGATGGTCGTCCGGCTGATTTCCGCATCGGGATGGGAGAGGAAATGACGGGAGGAGACGAAGTCCGGTTCCTGACAGTGGGCAACCGCTTCTTCCATAATGCGTCGGTGTATGGGGATGGAAAACGTGATTTCGTCGTGCATCAACTCCGACCGGATGTATTCCGCCACCTTGACGAGCCGGCGTTCCTCCCCGTCCATGTAGTCGAACAGGGTTTGCTCGCCGGAATACACGAGGTAACGGAGTAAAGCCTCTTCGCAGGCCCGGTAGGGGGAGATTTCCGTTCGCCGGCCGGCCGGCGCCGGCGCCGGCGGTTCCGCCACCCGCGGGGGGGGTGCCGCCCAATCCGGGGCGGCGGCGGGCTGGGCGGGCGGGGCCGGCCGGGCTGTGCACAG
>JAISOP010000196.1 GCA_031275525.1 Tannerella sp. | reverse complement strand
GCGTACATTCGCGGACCATTTTTTCTTTTTCAGCGGAGCGTAGGAGGGGTTATAAGATTCAAAAAATTCAATCATTCAAAAGGCTCGTTTTTTTTGAATCTTTGAATTCTCTTTGATTTGGGGAGTTTTTAGCGGTTCCCATGTATAAATGCCGGCGCTTCTATACTGCACGCGACATGGTTATGTACACAGTTCCGAATTATTTATAGATTTCCGTAGTCCTGTTTTGAGTTTGTGCTCAAACTTGAGGGGGGGGGGGCGGCACCGGGTTGTGCCGATCATCGGTAACGGGAATGGAGCAGCGTGCTCCCCGGGAAGGGAACAGTGGGGGGGGGATGAACCGTGTTTAGTTTAGTCGGCAGCGATTCTTTTTATATCTTTGCATCATTCATCACACTTTAATAAAAAGGGAATATGAAGCCTATCATTTTGGGAACATCAGGAAAAATCCCGCAACATGCAGATGTACAAAAAAGCTGTTGCGGAACGCACTCTATTCCGGAGGCGAAAAGAATCCGTACAGGAAGTAGGGACGACCGGTTTGAGGACATCGACCATCCATGGGATGCTATGATGAAACGAGTGATAAAAACGATATGGAGTTTCACCGGCGCCTGCTTCTTCCTGTTGTCCGGACATGCGCAGACGGAGGTTTCCGGCTATCCCGACCCGGACAGTTTCGGGGTCGTCACGGATTCATGCGCAATCGACCTGCGCACCCATCGTCCGCCGCTGATCGGCATTTCCGTTACACGTACCGGCAGCGGAGGCGCTCAACTGGGTGCGACCTATATCCAAGCGGCGCTGAAAGCGGGCGGGATACCCGTCGCAATTCCCGCTATGACGGACACAAAAGCCCTGTACCAACTGGTCATGCACCTGGACGGCTTGATCCTGAGCGGCGGGGAAGACGTGGCGCCTTCCTGCTATGACGAGGCGCCACATCCGCTGCTGGGCAAGGTCGATACGCTACGCGATGCGTACGAGTTCCAACTGCTGAAGCTGGCCTCCGACCGCAACATGCCCGTGCTGGGTATCTGCCGGGGCGAACAGGTGATGAACGTTTACTTCGGCGGAACGCTTTATCAGGACCTCGTGTCCCAGCGGGGAGTGAGCGTGGGGACGAGACACCGGCAGAAATTGCCGCCCGGCAAGGTTTCCCACACCGTGTCGGTCGTGCCCGGTTCCCAGTTGGCCGCCATTGTCGGCGAAGGCACGAAGGCCGTCAATTCCCTGCATCATCAGGCCGTCAAGGATGTGGCGCCGGGATTCCGCATAACGGCTTACGCACCGGACGGCGTAGCGGAAGCCATCGAAGCCTGGCCCGCCCGCCCGATGATGGGGGTACAGTGGCATCCGGAACAGTTGACCATGGCCGGCGACACCGTCATGGAGAAGATCCTGCGGTTTTTGGTGGCCAAAGCCGATACCTTCCGCCTGGCCAAAGAGATACACGACCGTATCCTTTCCCTCGACACGCATACCGGTAGGCCCCTGTGGTTCGACCGTCCCGGCTTCGACACCGTCCGCCGCGAACCGAACCGGGTCATTCTCCCCCAAATGGAAGAGGGAGTGGTGGAGCGGATGAACCGCCAGGGAATGATAATCGACCTGTCCCACGCCTCGGACAGCACGTTTTGGGATGTACTGGAACGGACGTCGGCGCCGGTCATCTGTTCGCACTCGTCCGCCGGGGCGCTCTGCGACCACGACCTCAACCTGACGGACGACCAGTTGCGTGCCCTGGCGCAAAACGGCGGTGTTGTCCGGGTATGCCTGTTGAACCAGTATCTCCATAACGACCCGCAGAAGGCGTCACCGGCGGATGTCGTTGCACACATCGACCATCTCGTCCGAGTAGCCGGTATCGACCACGTGGGCATCGGTTCCGACTTTGACGGCGGCGGCTGCCTTCCGGTCTTGGAAGGCAGCAACGACCTGATACAAATAACCGTCAAACTGCTGGAAAAAGGCTATCGCGAAGAGGACATCGCCAAGATATGGGGCGGGAACTTCCTGCGGGTGATGCGGGAAGTGCAGGAAAAAGCCTGTCGTTAAACAGCCGGTCTTCGGATAAAAACCATTCTTGCCGCTATGGATGATTTTTTTCGTACTTTTGCAAGGGTAAAAATGACAATGGGTAAATAACAGGACAATACATGGCAAAAGAAAGAACGTCTTACGAAAAGGCTTTCGAAAAATTATCCGACGAACAGAAGGAAACACTTCAAAAAGTGATAGCAAGTCACCGGGAGAAAGGAAGGCCGGAAGCGGCCGTACAAAGTAAACACATTACTTTGGATAAAATAAAACGGGTAAAACTGTTGGACAAATCATAAAACATGCGATCATACACAGAATTATTAGGAAAAGAAGCTTCAAAAGCAGATTTTAATTTCCGGGATTTCATACAAAGCTTGGACGAACGGGAATTATATGACTTCGTAGAAGACGTTTTAACCGAAAGGACAGAAAATATGCGATTTGCATTTCCTCCTTCTAAAAATATCAGCACACATGATATTGTTTTTTGGGACATAGTCCATTTGCCAACCAAAGTATATCAACAAACAGTCGGGAAATGTTTGGACGCCATTTTCCTGCAAGCCATTGACAATAAAGAAAATCCTGACAGTCAGGCAGTGATTCGAAATGCCCTCGGCCTCACCATGGCAAAACAGGCCGGAATCAGCGCCGGTTGTATGAAAGAGTCACTGAAAAAAACTTCCATAGACGAAGAAACAAAACTGGGTCTGGCCTTTCTTCTTTCCAAAATCGAGGATAAAGTTCCTCTTAGCTATTGGGACCGTGAAATTGATTACGTTGCATCTCCCTATCTTATACCGGCCTATATTTCGGCGTATGCAGATGCCGATCCGGTAAAAGCGTTGGAAAAACTAACCCTGCTACCCAAACAACCGGAAAGTTATAGCTATTTCAAAAGCCCGATCACTTCGGCGCTGAAAAATATGCTTATTGAAAAGCGAAATTACCGGGATTATGTAGCTCTTCGATCTCGGTCGGATATGCCCGAATGGGTAAAACAGGAGTTTGATGCAGTTTTGAAAACTTCCCGGTTCAGGGAAAACCGGGTCGTTGAGGGAATCGCAGCATGTCAAAAGAAAGAAAGAGAGGTTGCGGAGATTAGGAACACTCAAACCAAGGTTGCGGCTGCGAGATTGATGCCATTTCAATTACTGAAAAAATAGTATCACAGGATGAAGGTTCAGGCGGAACAATTTACCTGGGACAGGGAGGATTTAAACAACTATGGAGTTCAAAAACCGACACAATCATTACACAGAACCAAAATGAGAAAAATAACTTATATACTACTTGGTTGGCTGTTCCTGTCCTGTTGCGGGCAGAAGCCGGCAGCAGATACAACGGCTATTCCCGTCGCGGAAGTAAGAAACGCCTCTTCCGTGCCCGAATTTAACGCAGACAGCGCGTATGCGTATGTCGAGCGCCAGGTACGCTTTGGCCCCCGCGTGCCCAATACGCCGGCACACAAGGCTTGTGCCCGCCACCTCGCCTCCGAGTTGGAACGCTTCGGCGCAAAACTTTACGTACAGGAAACCGTGTTGACGGCCTATAACGGCGACCGCCTGCAAGCAAGCAATATCATCGGCGCTTTCAATCCCGAAAAGACCCAACGGGTGATGCTGTTCGCCCACTGGGATTCCCGTCCCTACGCCGACCACGACGCCGACCCGGCCCATCATCGCCGGCCGATTGACGGGGCCGACGACGGCGCGAGCGGCGTGGGCGTACTGCTTGAAATCGCCCGCCAAATCAGCAGGAGCGGCTTCGACGGCGGGATCGACATTCTCTTCTTCGATGCGGAAGATTACGGGATACCTGAATTCCTGAAAGAATCCAAATTGGACACCTGGTGCCTGGGTTCCCAGTTCTGGGCGCAGCACCCGCACCTCCCCGGCTACAGCGCCCAATACGGAATCCTGCTGGATATGGTCGGTGCGCGCGGCGCCACCTTTTACAAGGAATACACCTCGGTACGTTATGCGGCGCCGATGGTCGAAAACGTATGGACTACCGCCCGCAGCCTGGGATACGGCAAATATTTCATCAACCGCAACGGCGGCAACGTAGTCGATGACCATCTCTACGTAATCCGGGGACGTAACATCCCCTGCCTGGACATCATCAATTATGACCCGGATTCGCCCCTCGGGTTCGGACATTACTGGCATACGCAGCACGATACGATGGACAACATCGACCGCGAAACGCTGAAAGCCGTCGGACAAACCCTGCTGCACGTCCTTTTCAATCATGAATCTTCAAACATGATACTGCCGTGACGATAAACGAAATACAGGACCAAATCATTGAGGAGTTTGCCGCTTTTGACGACTGGATGGACAAGTATGCCCTGCTGATTGAAATGGGCAATTCGCTGGAGCCGCTGGACGAAAGCTTCAAAACGGTAAATAATCTGATTGAAGGTTGCCAGAGCCGTGTCTGGTTACAGGCCGACCGGGTAGAGGGGCGCATTCTTTTCCGGGGCGAAAGCGATGCTGTCATCGTAAAGGGGATTATTTCCCTGCTGATAAAAGCGCTCTCGGGACACAGGCCCCAGGAAATCCTGGACGCCCAACTCTATTTCATTGACCGCATCGGACTCAGGGAACACCTTTCGCCCACCCGCTCCAACGGCCTGGCCGCCATGCTCAAACAGATGAAAATGTATGCCCTGGCCTTCTCCCTGGAAAAAAAGGAATAAACGAATGGAAACCTCTAATCATTCAAGAACTCAAAAGGCTCGTTCCTGAATCTTTGAATCCTCCTGATGTTAGCGTTTTTAGAGGTTTCCCGATATAATCAACCAGAAATATTCGCATGAAAAGAAATTACAAAACCAGGTTGGTCTCATATACGTTTCTGTGTATGGGACTGTTTTCCTCCTGCCGGCAGGAAGAAAGCGAAATCGGCCGGCCCTACGCCGGCTGGAAAGAAGGAGAAATGGACATCCACCACATTTATACCGGCAGGGGCGAATCGTCCTTCCTGATATTCCCGGACGGCACCAGCATGTTGATCGACGCCGGCGACTATGACCCCGCAACGCCCGGAGAATTTAATTTCAGAGACATGAAGATGTGCGACCTGCTGCCCGACACTTCGCGGCGTGCCGGGGAATGGATTGCACGTTATATCGAGTGGATCAACCCGGCCAAAACGACAGTGGATTACCTGGTCGTATCCCATTTTCATAGCGACCATGTGGGCGACGCCCAAAATCCGGCGCGGCGCACGGAGGGACGCACTCCGGATTACGTCCTGACGGGCATTCCCGAAGTCGGGGAATCTATCCGTTTCGGGAAAACGGTTGACCGCGGCTACCCGGATTATCAATATCCCAAACCGATACCCGACATTGATTTCTGCGTAAACAACTACCGGGCCTTCCTGCAATGGAAGATGAAGCAGGAGAACATGCAGGTGGAAGGCATTGACGTGGGCAGCCGGGAACAGTTCGTCCTGCTGAAGCGCCCGCAGGCCTATGACGGCCTGTTCGAGATACGCAACCTGGCAGCCAACGGGCGTGTATGGACGGGGGAAGGGAAAAATACGGTAAATTTCTATGACCTCAACCCGCAGCACACGGCCGAAGAAGGCAACGAAAACAAGAAAAGCATCGGGATGCGCATCACCTATGGCCCCTTCCGCTACTTCACGGCGGGCGATTTCGGCGAAACCTTGCCGGATGCCCAGGGCAATCCGGTGAACATTGAGGAGGAAATCGGAAAGGTGTGCGGCCCCGTCCACGTGTGCAAGGCGAATCATCATGCCTTTCTCGACGCCATGTCGGAAGGTTTCGTACGGAATATCAGGGCTTCGGCCTACATCATCCCGGTGTGGGACTACCTGCATATCCAGCCGAGCACCATGACCAACATGGCTTCCGGGGAACTGTATCCCGGCAGCCGGATCATTTTCCCGACGGCCTGTCCCGAAATCGTGAAAAAGGCATACGCCGACGAACCCTGGATGAGTTCGGTCTGCCCGAAATCCGGACACGTAGTGGTCAAGGTACTGGACGGGGGGAAGAAATACAAAATCTACGTACTCTCCGCCCGCGACGAGCAGCGGGTCGTGGAAGCGGTCTATGACTATACAACGGAAGGGGGTCTGCGATGATGAAAACAGCCGTTACCATTTTGCGGATGGCCGTCGGATGGCATTTCCTGTACGAAGGATACGTCAAGGTGGCGGCGGAGAACTGGACCTCGGAAGGCTTCCTGAACAGCGCAAGCGGTTTCCTGTCGGGTTTCTACCGCTGGCTGGCCGTTTCGCCCGTGCGCCTGCAGGTCACCGACAGCCTGAACGTGTGCGGACTGATACTCATCGGCCTGTCCCTGTTTATCGGATACCTGAGCAAATGGGCCGCGCTGTGCGGCGCACTGTTGCTGACCCTCTACTACTTTGTCTGTCCTCCGTTCGGCCTGTCGATGCTCAGCGCAACGGACGAAAACGCCTTTATTGTCAACAAACTGTTCGTCGAAGCCGCCCTGCTGCTCTTCCTCTTTTGCAGCAAAGAGAAGGGATACGGCCTGGAGGCTCTCCTGCCATTCCCGAACAGGAAAAGGCAAGCGGCGCCGGACGAAGGTACGGTGGCGCCGGAGGAACTGCGGCGCACGCGGCGGGAGGCGATCCGGAACCTGGTGAGCCTTCCCGTCCTGGGCGTGGCCGGGTGGGGCGCCCACGAAAGTCACAAACGGTATGGGGCGGACGTCGTTTCCGGCTCCACGATACAACTCCGGCATACCGCACTGAGCGAACTGAAAGGCGAATTGCCCACCGGTAAAATCGGAAACCACACCTTGAGCCGGTTGATCATGGGAGGCAACCTGATCGGCGGCTATGCCCATTCCCGCGACCTGAGCTACGTACACACCCTGTTCCGCAACTACAACACCGAGAAAAAAATCTTCGAGACCCTCATCCTCGGCGAACAGGCCGGGATGAATGCCATCAACATCGCTTATTCCTCCATGCCCGTGCTGGCCAAATACAAAAAACTGACCGGCAGCAAGCTGAAAGTGATTGTCCAGGTAGATATCTACGAAGAGCCTGACCGGATGTACAGCGAGATAGACGAAGCCGTTGACTACGGAATGGACATCCTCCAGCTCTGGGGAGGGGTGGCCGATATATGCAGCCGCGACAACAAACCCGAACTGCTGCACCGGTTCCTGGACCGCGCCAGGGGGCATCACGGTTACGTGGCCGGCCTGGGCGCCCATGCGGTGGATGCGCTGCTCTTCTGCGACCGGCACGGCGTTATACCGGACTATTACATGAAGACCATGCACCACGACCGCTACTGGTCTGCCCACCCGCGCGAAAACAGGACGCCCTATGAAATGGTGAACGGAGATACGGACGACCACAACCAATATCACGACAACCTGTTTTGTCCCTACCCCGAACGCACCGTTGAATACATTCATCACTCCCGGTTACCGGTCATGGGGTTCAAGGTCCTTGCCGGCGGCGCGATCCAGCCCCGCGACGGCTTCGAGTGGGCCTTCCGGAACGGCGCGGATTTTATTTGCGCAGGTATGTTTGACTTCCAGCTGGTCGAGGACGCGAATATCTGCATCGACGTGCTTCAGAATCTGGAAAACAGGCAACGGGCCTGGTACGGATAACGACAGCCCCTTCCCGGGGAACACGCTGTTCCCTTCCCAGGGAACCCAGGGTTCCCTTCCCGTGGAGCACGCTGCTCAACGCCCGGTGCCGACGATCGGCACAACCCGGTGCCAACACCCCCTCAAGTTTGAGCACAAACTCAAAACCAGACTACGGAAATCTATAAATAATTCGGAACTATGTACATAACCATGTCGCGTGCAGTATAGAAGCGTCGGCATTTATACATGGGAACCTCTAAAAACCTCGAACGCGACGTTACGCTCCAGGGCAACCGCATCAAAATGAACCCGGTGAAAATTCGGCAGCGTTGTTGTCGTACTTTTCACCCTTCCCGGTTGCTTACCCTGCACTTTTTTATTTGGGGAGCCGGG
>JAISOP010000192.1 GCA_031275525.1 Tannerella sp. | reverse complement strand
CCCGGCTCCCCAAATAAAAAAGTGCAGGGTAAGCAACCGGGAAGGGTGAAAAGTACGACAACAACGCTGCCGAATTTTCACCGGGTTCATTTTGATGCGGTTGCCCTGGAGCGTAACGTGGCGTTCGGGGTTTTGAGAGGTTCCCTGAAGTCTTCCCACCGTTTTTTCCTTTACTGCCGGAGCATGGTTCGGCAGCAACAAACGAGACCCTCATGGGCAACATGAACCGAACAAGGTAACATACCTGATTGATACGCCACCTTCATTCTTCATTTCATCAACTGCCATGCCAGTACGAACAGCAGCAGTCCCAGCATGGCCAGCAGCATCCGGGAGCCTCTCGCACGGAGATAGCACAGGCCGAATACCAGTATCCCGCAGGTACCTGTCAGCGTGACAAAATCGAAGTCTATCGAAACCGCTGCACCCGGCACCGCGCTGAAACGGTCAACAATCCACATCAGGCTCTTGGCCAGCGTTTCAATCATCCACTGCAACACGCCGCTGCCCGGCAACCCTGCCGGCAACAGCATCCACAGCAGGGCCAGCGGAATCAACCCGATCGACAGGAAGGAGAGATATACATTCGTCAGCAAACAGACCGTCGAAGTCTGCCCGAAATAATACGAACACAGGGGAAAGGTGCCGATTTGCGCCGCCAGCGAGACGGTCAGCACGTTCCACGGATGGGCCAGCAACGGATTCCGAACCTCAATCAGCCGGGCAAGGCGGGGCTGGAGATACATGATCGACCAGGTGCCGAGGTAACTCAACTGGAAACCGATGTCAAACAGATAAAACGGATTGTACCACAACATGCAGAACGCCGCTCCCGCCAGGGTATTGTACCTGTCCGGGCGCCGTTGCAGGACGATCCCCGTCAGGAAGACCGTGAACATC
The DNA here is from genome assembly GCA_031275525.1 of Tannerella sp. Classification (GTDB taxonomy): domain Bacteria; phylum Bacteroidota; class Bacteroidia; order Bacteroidales; family Tannerellaceae; genus Tannerella. The sequence continues at coordinate 9,996 of JAISOP010000192.1, read as the reverse complement.
AGCGACGCCCGTACCGCCGGCGCCGACAGTCCCGAGATATACGCATACGACCAGATGGCGGCCATCAGTACCACATATTTCAACCATCGAAACACCTTCCGCCGCGGGAGAAAAGAAAACAGGAAGGTCAGGAAACTCCCGACAATAGCCACATGAAATCCGCTAATGCTCAGCAGGTGCGACATGCCGATCAGGGAAAACCGCTTCCGCAGTTCGCGCGTCATGGCCTGCCGGTAATTCACGGTAATGGTCGCCAGGACCGCCTTCTCGTCGTCGGACAGTTGGAGCGGCTCCAGTTTTTCAACCATCCGGAACTGCACCTCCTGTGCCTTATGCTTTAACCAGCCGGGTTCGGAAGGCGTTGACAGGCGTATTTCCGTCAGCGCGGTCATCTGAATCGAAAGGAAAACCAGCAGGCACGTAACCAGTGCACCCCATACCCAGCGTGCATCGCAGGAAAGCCGCCCCTGCCGCCGGGCAAACAGGGAGAGGACAAGCGCCGCCGCTACCGGCAACAACAATCCGGCGGACAATCGTTCAAGCGGGAAACAGACTTGCAGCACAATGCCCGTGATCCACCAAAAAAGCGGCCTCACAAAAGGCCGCCTCTGAAGTTCTTCCACCAACGGTACCGCCGGCATGAGCGATTCCCCCCCTCTAAAGCGATTTCAATTCCCGGATCGTCGCGGCGGGGTCAGCCGACTTGAAAATGTAGTTCCCCGCCACCAGCACATCCGCACCGGCCGCCAGCAATTGCCGTGCCGTATCCCGGTTCACCCCGCCGTCCACCTCGATCAGCGTCCGCAGCCCCCTGTTCCGGATCATCCTTTTCAGCCGGGCGGTTTTTTCCACCGAATGTTCGATAAACTTCTGCGCACCGAATCCCGGATTCACCGACATCAGCAACACCAGGTCCACCTCCCCCAGAATGTCTTCCAACACGGCAACCGGCGTATGCGGATTCAGCGTCACGCCGGCTTTCATCCCGGCATCCTTGATGGCCGTCACCGTGCGGTGCAGGTGCAGGCAAGCCTCGTAATGCACATTCATCAGCCAGGCGCCCGCAGCCGCTATTTCGGGAATGAATTTCTGCGGTTCCACAATCATCAGGTGGACATCCATCGGCTTGGTCGTCACCTGTTTCAACGCCTCAAGAACCGGGAAGCCAAACGAAATGTTCGGCACAAACACGCCATCCATAATATCCAAATGCAACCAGTCCGCCTCGCTCGCATTCACCATCTCCACATCCCGCCGGAGATTCATGAAATCAGCGGACAACAAAGAAGGGGCTATCTTATGATTCACTGTAGTTAAAATTTAAATTTTCCCGCGAAGGTAAACAAAAAAAGAGAAGGTAACTTCCATTATCTTCTCTTTTCTTTCGTATCGTTCATCCGTCAATTCATAATGTATGAACAAAGCCCTTGCGACAATCCCGGCTCGAAGCGGTACACACGCGCAAACTGGTAAAGCAGTTTCATCGTTTCCTCCCGCGGACCGAAAGCGCCTTTCGCGGCTTTTTTCATCTCCTTGTTCTGTTCCTCTCCGGTGATACTTCGGGTAAAAAATTTTTTCATAGGCTCTTGGTTTTGAATTTACACAGGAAAAACGGCGGCCAGGAAAGATTATTGTATCCCCGCATACCAAATTATCACGAAATGCAAACCGGTTGAACGCCTTGCCCTGCTTCCGGGAAAAAAGGCCGTCCGGGGATATTGCCGGTATGAATGACATTGTTCGCCGGGTAAGAACGCGAGGGTTTTGCAGGTACGCCGGGATTTCCCGCTGTCGAAGCGTCCAAAATGCCAGCTACACGGTGTATTTTTGTTCCCGGACACTCCAGGACGCCAGCTACACTGTGTATTTTCTTTCCCGGAGACTCCAGGACGAAAAATACACTGTGTAGCCGTAAAAACAGCACGGCCGTTAGGCGTTATCCATAAATAAAGGCATCAAAATACAGTGAGAAGCTGTTGAGATAGCCTCGGCGGAGCGTCGGTCATATTAACCTCTCCCCCGACCCCTCCCCACAAGGGGAGGGGAGCGAATCGGCGGTCACAGCTGTTATCCGAATGTCTTTCCAATTATTTATTCATGTTGCGAACCGGAATCATTCCGCCCTCCCTCGTCAGCTAAAGCAGACGGGGGATGAGGATGCTGCGACCCTTTGAAATGCAGCCTTTGGCTTGACAACAAGGCCCTGCATCCTCTATGAATGTAATGATTTGAAAACCTCCCACAGGGGCCTTGCCACTGGCCCCGGGGAGGTTTGGCGAATGTGTGGTGTCAATTGCAGGATTTCGATGCCGGGTCGAGCGGTTGATCACAACTTGCCGTACGCCCTTCGCTTCAGGCCTCACTCTGCGCGTCAAACAGCGAGGCATCCACGGCATACTGCCCGTTCGCATGGTTGGTCCGTTTTTCGACCGGCGGCAGTTCCATGTAATTACCGTACAGCTGGGTCAGGTAAGCATCTGCATCGGCTACGCCGAAGAAACGGAACCTGTCGAACGGATATTCCCGGGGCCGGCCAAAGTATTTTTTATCCACAATCTCTTTCATCCCCCAGATCCCATAAAAAACGACATAGTAGCCGGATGCAGGCGCCACATGTTTCCGGATACACTTCTCCACATAGCTCAACAGTCTGCCGGCCGGAATGGGAAACAGGAAACGAATCCATCGAGCCATCCCTTTTTTGACGCCCCTGCGTATGGCCGGGTCAATGGAAAGCAAATCGTTCAGGCGCAGGAACAGTTGGATGTAGCGTGTGAACAAACGCGTACCGCACGACGTTTTCAGCCCGTCGTCCAGCGGAAATATGTCAATATTGATTCCCATATCTTTAATCCGTTCCAGCCCTTTATAGGCAATGCGTGTGCGCACGTCGTCCACCTTGAGGTAGTTGGAGGTATGCAGGTCCGGTTCGTTCAGCAGCCGTACCCGCAAGTGCGGCGGCAGTTCCCCGGACAGCAGGGAAGGCAACCGGTCGAACCAGACGCGCGGCACAGCGAAGTCCATATCATCATCCCAGGGAATAAACCCCTCATGCCGGACGGCGCCCAACATCGTACCCCCTATCATGTAATAAGGTATCCCGTGTTTCCGGCAAATCCGGTCAAATTCCACCGCAATGGAAAGGAGCGCCTGGTGACACACGGCAATATCTACTGATTTCATACTGTATTTCAAATTTTGATGGCAAAGGTACAAAACAATTGAGAATGTTAACAAAATTCATTCTCCATTCTCCATTCTCGATTCTCGATTCTCAATTCCCCGCTAACCGCTCCTTCGGATTTGCATATCTCCTGTATATGTATTACTTTTGTGCCGAAAACGTTAATGATTTTTGATTTAGCAACATGCCTAAACGCTGGCTTTCCATCTTATTCGTAGCATTTGCCGTTGTCACATTGACCGTTATGCACAGTTTTCCCCATCATCACCATGCTGGGGAGTCAATCTGTTTTATGACGGAGTGCTGTGTGGGCGGACATAGCGACACCAACGAACATTCGCATCACTCGCCTTCCGGTTCCTCCGGCGACGACCAATGCCTTGTGGAAAACAGCAGCCTGTTTTCGTTCGCCCAAAACGAAACGGCGAACTACAGGCCGGTATCCTCTCATCACGACCACCATCCACACGCACACCTCTTTTTGGCACTGTGCTGCCTGGCGGCAGTCGCTTCGCTTTTTGAAGCGGAAAGTGCAAACGGTTCTCCAGGATACGGAGAGCCGTATGTGTGTCTTTATCGGTCGGTCAACGCAAACCGGGATAACGGTTTGCGCGCTCCTCCCTGTTTTACTGTTTAGGGGATCCCGGTAGAGGGCGGACCAGGGCGTCCGGCCTTTATCGAGTGAATTTACCATGTCCCCGTGCCGATCTTGAGCGAAAACTCTCCGAAGAGAATAAAACCAACGGATGCTGTTCCGGAGGGAAAGGGAGTTTTCAAAAAAAACACATGATTATCAATTTAACAGTACAACAGAAATGAAGAAAAACAGTATATGCTTTTTTATTGCAATGGCTTTAATGATAGGTGGCTGTAGCAAGGAAAAGGAACACGTACATGCGGCGGAAGAAACGCATGAACCGATTGAAGGCGCCGGACACGATGCCCGCAATTACGAAGACGAAGCAGGTGAGGCGCATACGGACGAAATCCGTTTGCCCGTCGCACAGGCCGAAGCAGCCGGGCTGGAGACACAGGAGGTCGTCCCGGAAACCTTTTACCGGGTGATAAAAACGGGCGGACAGGTACAGGCGACGCAGGGCGGCGAGGTAACGCTTGTGGCTACGAGCAGCGGCGTTGTTTCGTTTGTGAATCCGTCCCTCACGGAGGGAGCGGCCCTCAAGGCCGGTGAAGCGGTCGTCACCCTTTCGGCCAAACACCTACAGGACGGCGACCCAAGCGCCCTGGCCAAAATCAATTACGAAACGGAACGGAAAGCCTTTCAACGCGCCGAAACGCTCGTGAAAGACCAGATTATTTCGGCCAAAGAGTTTGAACAAACCCGCCAGCGCTACGAAATGGCAAAGACGGCCTACGAAGCGCAGTCTGCCAACGTGACCGCGCAGGGCGTAACCGTGAAAACGCCCGTCGGCGGATTCATTAAAAGCCGTTTGGTGGCTCAGGGCGAGTACGTGGCCGTGGGGCAGCCCCTGGTGACCGTCTCCCAAAACAAACGACTGCAATTGCGGGCCGAAGTGTCGGAAAAGTATTACAGGACGCTCGCCGGCATCCGGACGGCGCATTTCCGGATGGCCTACGACGATACGCTGTACAAAATGCAGGACATGAACGGACGTCTGCTTTCGTTCGGGAAGAGTGCGGGGCAGTCGTCGTTCTACATTCCCGTCACCTTTGAGTTCGACAATACGGGCGACCTTCTCCCCGGCGCCTTTGCTGAGGTTTACCTGCTGTCTGCCCCTCTGGACAACGTGATTAGCGTTCCCGTTTCGGCCCTCACGGAAGAACAGGGACTGTATTTCGTTTACCTGCAACTCGACAGGGAGGTTTACCGGAAACAGGAAGTTGGATTGGGCCAGGACAACGGCGAACGCGTGGAGGTCGTTTCCGGCCTGCAAAGCGGCGACCGGGTGGTGACCAAGGGCGTTTATCAGGTCAAACAGGCCGCCGGCGCGGGCGTCGTCCCTGAAGGACACAGTCATTAAGCGAGTGGAAACATGAATAGGATAAGGATATTATGCTGGACAAAATAATTCAATGCTCGCTGAACAATCGTTTGATTGTCGTGATTGCAGCCATTTTGCTGCTGATGGTGGGAATCTATACATCTACCCGCATGGAGGTGGATGTGTTTCCCGACCTGAATGCGCCGACCGTCGTCGTTATGACGGAGGCCAAAGGGATGGCGGCCGAAGAGGTAGAACGGCTTGTGACCTTCCCGGTCGAGACGGCCGTAAACGGGGCGACCCGTGTGCGCCGCGTGCGCTCGTCATCGACCACGGGTTTTTCCGTCGTGTGGGTCGAGTTCGACTGGGGAACGGATATTTACCGCGCCAGGCAAATCGTTTCGGAAAAACTGGCCGTTCTCGGCGAAACCCTGCCTCCCCAGGCCGGCAATCCCACCTTAGGCCCGCAGTCGTCCATCCTGGGGGAGATGATGATTATCGGCTTGACGTCGGATACGACCTCGCTACAGGCCCTGCGTACGCTGGCCGACTGGACCCTGCGCCCGCGCCTGCTTTCCACCGGCGGCGTGGCGCAGGTCTCGGTGCTGGGCGGCGAAATCAGGGAATACCAGATTTTGCTGAATCCGCAGAAGATGAAACATTACGGCGTCAGCCTGGACGAAGCCCTGGCGGCCACCTCCGGGATGAACAGCAACATGTCGGGAGGCGTGATGTATGAATATGGAAATGAGTATATCCTGCGCGGCGTGCTTGCTACGGGCGACGTGAAGGCGCTGGGAAAGGCCGGGGTAAAGAGTGTGAATGACGTGCCCGTCCTGCTGGAAGACATTGCGGAGATACGGGTGGGAAGCCGGTCGCCCAAGTTGGGTGTGGCCTCGAACCGCGGCGAGGCCGCCGTCCTGATGACCGTCACCAAACAGCCCAATACCGGTACGATGGATTTGACGGAACAGATAGACCGTTCGCTCGCCGAACTGGGCAAGTCGCTACCCGCCGACGTGCGGATATCGACGGACGTCTTCCGCCAGTCGCGGTTTATCGAAAGCGCGATCGGGAACGTGAAAAGCGCGCTCCTCGAAGGCGGCATCTTCGTTGCCATCGTGCTGTTTATCTTCCTGATGAATGTGCGGACAACGGTCATTTCGCTGATCACCATTCCGCTTTCGCTGCTGATCTCCGTCTTGTCGCTCAAGATGATGGGACTGACCATTAACACGATGAGCCTGGGCGGTATGGCCATTGCCATCGGGTCGCTGGTGGACGACGCCATTGTGGACGTCGAAAACGTGTTCAAGCGCCTGCGGGAGAACCGGCTGAAACCGGAAGCGGAACGCGAAAGCGCGATGCGTGTCATTTTCGAGGCCTCGAAGGAAGTACGGATGCCGATTCTCAATTCGACCTTAATCATTGTGGCCGGTTTTGTCCCGCTGTTCTTCCTCTCGGGGATGGAAGGCCGCATGTTGGCGCCGCTCGGCATTGCCTTTATCACGGCGCTATGTGCCTCGACGGTGGTGGCGCTCACACTCACGCCCGTACTGTGCAGCTACCTGCTGGCCCATCCCCCCAAAAGGAACAGGCCGGAGCGGGAACCGTTCCCGGTGAGGATACTCAAATCCGCTTACCGGGTGGCGCTGACCTGGACTTTCAGGTATAAGAAAGGGACGCTTTGGGCCACGGGCGCCGTCCTGGCGCTGGCCCTTGCCGCCACCTTCATGCTCGGGCGCAGTTTCCTGCCTCCCTTCAACGAAGGATCGCTGACGGTCAATGTCAGCGCCTTGCCCGGCATCTCGCTCGAAGAATCGGACAAAACGGGGCGGATGGCGGAGCAAATCCTCCTCTCCGTGCCCGAGATACAGACCACGGGACGCAAGACGGGACGCGCCGAACTGGACGAGCACGCGCTGGGCGTGAACGTGTCCGAGATCGAAGCCCCTTTTGTGCCGGGGCGGCGTGCAAAGGACGAATTCCTGGCCGACGTGCGCGAGAGGCTCAAAGCCCTGCCCGGCGTGAACGTCGAAATCGGGCAGCCGATCTCGCACCGTATCGACGCCATGCTGTCGGGTACGAAGGCGAACATTGCCATCAAGCTTTTCGGTTCCGACCTGAACAGGATGTTCGCGCTGGGCAACCGCATCAAGGCTGCCATACAGGACGTGGAGGGGCTGGCCGACCTGAATGTGGAACAGCAGATCGAACGTCCGCAACTCAAAATCGAACCCAAGCGCGAAATGCTGGCCAAGTATGGCGTCTCGCTACCCGAATTTGCCGAAATCATCCGCGTGATGCTGGCCGGCGAGACCGTCTCGCAGGTGTATGAAGGAAACCGGGTGTTCGACCTGGTCCTCAAAGTCGATGACGAACACCGCGAAACGATGGCGCGGATAAAAGACCTGACCGTGGATGCCGGCGGACGCAAAATCCCCCTGGACTACATTGCCGAAATCTCCTCCACCTCGGGGCCGAACACCATTAACCGCGAGAACGTGGAACGCAAAATTGTGATTTCGGCCAACGTAGCCGGCCGGGACCTGCGGGGCGTGGTGAACGACATCCGCAAGCGTATTGACGAGCGCATACAACTGCCCGAAGGGTATTACATCCAATACGGCGGACAGTTCGAGAGCGAGGAAGCGGCTTCGCGGACGCTGCTTTTTGCCTCCCTGCTGTCGATCCTCGTGATCTTCCTGCTACTCTTCAACCAGTTCAGGAATATAACGCAATCGGTTGTGATCCTGCTGAACCTTCCGCTGGCGCTGATCGGGGGAGTCGTGGTGCTTTTCTTCACCGGCGAAATCAGCATCCCGGCCATCATCGGTTTCATTTCCCTGTTCGGGATCGCCACGCGAAACGGCATGTTGCTTATCTCGAGGTACAACGACCTGCGCAAGGAGCTTCCCCTGTATGAATGTATCCTGTCCGGTTCGCTGGACCGCCTGAACCCGATTTTGATGACGGCCTTCTCCTCGGCGCTGGCGCTCATTCCGTTGGCCTTCGGGGGCGAGCTGCCGGGTAATGAAATACAAAGTCCCATGGCGCAGGTGATTCTCGGCGGGCTGCTGAGTGCTACCTTCCTCAATGGATTTATTCTGCCGGTCATGTATTTCATCACAAACCGGAAAGAAGACAGTAAATGAGTAGCGGTTAAATTAAAAACGAAACAGAGATGAAAAAGATTTTAGTAATATGGATGGCGTGGACGAGCCTGTCGCTTGCGGCACAGAACAGTATCGACAGGGTGTTGTCGTCCGTGGAGGCGAACAACACCACGCTGAAGGCGCTCCGGGAAGGTACCGAAGCGCAGAAACTGGAAAACCGGACGGGTATTTTCCTCGAAAATCCCGAATTGGCTTTCAACTACCTCTGGGGCACACCCGGAAGGATCGGAAACCGGACGGACCTCAGCATCAGCCAGAAGTTCGACCTCGCCACGCTTTCGGGGCTGAAAAGCCGGGTCGCCGAGGGACAGAACCAACTGGCCGAATGGCAGTACCTTTCCGGAAGGATAGATATTTTGCTGGAAGCCAAACAATATTGCCTCGACCTGGTTTACCTCAACCGCCTCAGGAAGGAGACGGAGATGCGCCTTGCTCATGCCCGGACGATCGCCAAAGCCTACGACCGGATGTTGGAACAGGGCGACATCAACCGGCTGGAATATAACAAGGCGAAATTGAACCTTTCCGCCGTGGAAGGTGAAATGGCACGCATCGGGATTGAGCGGGACGCACTGCTGTCGGAGTTGAAAAAGCTGAACGGCGGCGAAAACATTGCGCTGGACGACGCCGGGTTTGACGAAATATCCTTTCCCCTTGATTTTGAAACCTGGTATGCGCAGGCCGAGCAGCGCAATCCCGTCCTGGCCTACGTCCGGCAGGAGGTGGAGGTCGGCAGGAAGCGCGTCAGCCTAAGCAGGGCGATGGGACTCCCCTCTTTTTCGGGAGGATACATGAGTGAAAAGGTGGCGGGCGAACACTTCCAGGGTATCACGCTGGGCATCGCCATCCCCCTGTGGGAGAATAAAAATCGCGTGCGGCAGGCGAAAGCAGCCGTCCGCGCCGCCGAGATGCGTAGCGACGATGCACAGCAGCAGTTCTACGGACGGCTCCAAACGCTCTACCACCGTGCGGCGGGACTGAAACTGGCGGCCGAGAAATACCGTCACTCCCTCACGTCCCTGAACAATGCGGAACTGCTGAAAAAGGCGCTCGACGCGGGTGAGATTTCACTGCTGGACTACATCGTCGAAATGGGTTTGCTCTACGAGACGGTGAACAAAGCCCTCGAAACCGAACGCGATTTCAACAAAGCATACGCCGAACTATCAGCCGTAATGCTGTAAAAAAGGAATGGAGACAGCCTCGATATACTCCGAGGGGCGCCCACGGTGGAATCCGAGAGGCGCCCACGATGGAATCCGAGGGACGACGTGTCCCCCGGGCGAGGGACAGTGTGTCCCCCGGGCGAGGGACAGTGTGTCCCCCGAGCGAGGGACAGTGTGTCCCCCGAGCGAGGGACGACGTGTCCCCCGAGCGTGGTACACCGTGTACCACGAGCGTGGTACACGGTGTACCACGAGGGGAGTACACGGTGTACTCCGAGGGGAGGACACGGTGTACTCCGGGCGTGGTACAGTGTTGTACCACGAGGAGGGTGTATCAAAAACCCCTTGGCGAGCGCTTGTTCTCAAGGGTTGCCCTCATCTCCCGTCAGCTTTTGCCGTCAGCTGTAGCAAACGGCAAAAAGGGGAGCATTGGGGTAAAGCCCCGCGGGGGGAGGGGGCGATATCCGCGCTTTGTTTTTTCTTGTTTTTATGTGCGGGGAATAAAGAGA
>JAISOP010000014.1 GCA_031275525.1 Tannerella sp. | reverse complement strand
GTGACGGTGTTGTTGGCATACTGCCGGGTTTCGCGGTTGAAGTACTTTTCGTTGAAGGCGTTCCGGATCACTTCGGCTTCCAGGGCAAAGGCCTCGGCGTCGTCCGGCAGGTCGAGCAGTCCGGCAAAGCGTTCGAGGAGTTTCAGCATCCGGAAGTAGAACGTGGTGCTCAGGACGGCGCCGTCGGTCTTGCGAGCCGGGTCTTGGGAGTGAATCAGTTCGGGCTGTTCGGGCGGCATACACCAGTCTCCGTACGTATCTTTTACCAGGATGTTGTCTTTCAGGTAATTTTTACGCATGTAGTCCATCCATTTTTTCATCGAGGCGTAGTGCTTGGCGATGGGCCGGCTGTCGCCGTACTGCTCGTAGAGCATGTTGGCGATGATCAGGTAGGCGCCGGGCCAGGTCATGTTGTCGGAATAAACCTGCCAGTAATTGGGCGCCACATCGGGCACGGAGCCGTCTTCGCGCTGCGCCTGTTCGATGTCGTCCAGCCATTTGGCATACAGGGCATGATTGTTGAAGAGGAAACTCTCGCCGTGCGAGCCGACGGCGCGGTCGCCCAGCCATCCCATCCGCTCGTCGCGCTGGGGGCAGTCGGTGGGCATCCCGCGGTAGTTTCCCCGGATGCCCCAGTAGGCATTCCGGTAGATTTGGTTGAGGGTCGGGTCGGAGGTCTCGAACTGTCCGGTGACTTCCATCTCGTCATACACCACTTTGCCCACAAAATCGTTGACCGTCGGCGTACCCGGGTAGCCGGTGATTTCCGCGAAACGGAAGCCGTGATAGGTGAACGACGGCTCCCAGCTTTCCGCCCCGTCGCCCTTCAGGGTGTAGAGGTCGGTCACCAGGGCGCCGCGGATATTGTCCAGGTAAAGACTTCCGTCCGGTTTGAGCGCTTCGGCGAAACGCAGTTTCACCCGGTCGCCCTTTTTGCCGCTGACGTTTATCCGCAGCCATCCGACCATGTTCTGCCCCATGTCGAGGATGAATACGCCGGGCCGAACCTCGTTGAGGCCGACGGGTTTGATGGTTTCCATGACCTTGATGTTCCGGTTCAGTTGGGCTTCCGTCACGCCGCCGGGCGCTTCCACCCGTTCGGACGGCGTCCAGGAGGCGTCGTCGTAGCCGGCCTGCGTCCAGCCCGTGAGTTCCATCCGCGCGTCATACTCCTCGCCGTCGAACTCGTTGTTGGCGCGAATCGGGCCGTCGGCGGTCACTTTCCACGAGTCATCGCTCGCCACGGTTTGCGTACTGCCGTCGGCATAGGTGATTTCCAGTTGCACCCTCATCTTCGGGAAACCGAACTGCCGGGTACCCGGATTCCGCATCCCCAGGAAACGCCCGTTGCCCAGCGTCACGCCGAGGGCGTTGGCGCCTTTCGTCAGGAGGCCGGTCACGTCAAAGGTGTTGTACTTAATGACCTTCGTATAGTCCGTCGGCGTGGGCGACAACACCTGCTCGCCGATGCCGGCGCCGTTGAGGAACGCCTCGTACAGTCCCAGTCCGGAGATATACAGGACGGCCTTGCGGACAGCCGCTTCTCCGGTCTGAAATTCTTTCCTGAAATAGCGGGCAGCCAGGCGCGTCCGTCCGCCTTCGAGCACATCCTGCGGAGCGGTTTTATCCAGTCCCGTCCACACCGCCGTCCAGTCCGACTCCCCGAGCAGTCCCATCGTCCAGGCAGCCGGTTCGCTCCACTCCGACGCGCCCCGGTTGGTCGTCACCTTCACTTTCCAGTAACACTCCATACGGCTTGTCAGTTCGGCGCCGCCGTAGGGCCTCAGCACGGATTCGTCGCATTTGACCTGTCCCGAATCCCACAGATCGCCCTCGTCGGCATTGAGTTTATCCAGCGAGGAGGCTACCAGAATCCGGTAACCGGTTTGCCGGACGTCCCGGCTGTCGGAAGCAAGCTCCCAACTCAGCCGGGGGGCTTTCGGGTCAATCCCCTTCGGGTCAACCCGTCCTTCACATTGCAGGCGGGTAACGTGTATCACGGCCTTTTCGGCACATGAAACCAACAGTAAGCCTGCACAAAAACATAACGTAATCAGTTTCTTTGTCATCATGTCAGAATTTATTTTATGGTATATAATCAAAGGACAAAGGAAAGGAAAAATAGTGAACCGGAGAGATTCGGGCGACTTTTTTTCCCCCTGCGCAGGTTAAAAAAAACCGGCCCTTGCCAACGGGCGAGATCGCCGCGTGAAGGCAGGTTGCCGGGTTGCATACGCCCTTCTCCTATTCGATTTACATGTTGTGCATGACTTTTGATTTTTCTCTGCGAGGACTCACCGCCCCACAAACAGCCAGGCATTCTTGAATTTCCCGTTCGTCCTCAACTGTGAGAGATACACTTCCGCTTCTTCGCGGTTCCCGTAGCGGGCCGCATAGACCCGGACATGCTCGCCGTATTTCACCGTGCCGGTCTCTTTACATTCGGACACGGGTATTGTTGTCAGGAATTTCTCCGCCTGTGTTTCCGTACGAAAACTGCCGATAATGAGGTAGTAGTTTTTTTGTTGCTTTGCCGGGGTGGGTTGCAGTTGCTGCGGAGATGCGGTTTGGGAGGGTGTCGTTGTTTCGGGGGGGGCGGCAGGCGACGGCGGTGTAACGGAGGTTTCCTCCGGTTGTGGGACGAAAGGCGCCGGCGGCTCGACAGGCATTGCAGCCTCCGGCATGATTTCCGACAGCGTAAAACCGGCTCTGTAAGCCGTCCGGTCGATTTCCTTCACCGGTATGGACATCACCAGGAGCAACGTGATAACGGCCACCGCCGTACGGGCGGCATAGACCACCGCACGATGTATCGGCAGATAGAATACGCGTCCGTTTCCGGGTTTCGGTCGAACCGGGGAAGCAGGCGCTGCCTGTGGTACGGTTGCCGCCTGAAACGGCGGGAGGTGAAACTTCTCCAAACCGTATGCATTCACATTGGATACGAATACCGACGAATCGGCGCCCGGTTGGAAAAGGTATCCGCCTTCTTTCCCTTTCCGGAAAGAGCCGGTGGTTCCCAGGGATATAAATCCTTTCTCCTCCAATTCGGTCTTCAACTCTTGCACATCCTTTTTCAGCGAAAACTGCGCGTCCCTGAACTCCATACCGTAAGATTGCATGTATGATTCGGACAGCAGACCGTCGTTGTGTCTGAGTGCCGGGTTGAAAACGATTTCCTTGTGCGGCGGATAGAAAACATGTTCTTCCGCTACGTAAACCGCCGGGTGACTTTGCAGCACAAAACCACCAAATTCCGGGATGATTACGCAGTCGTTGACCGGTAACAATCGCTCTATGTGTACAGTAATTCTTAACATGCTACAAAGATACGCTCTTTTTCCCGTTCGCCGTTAAAAAAGTCGAGTGGGGATGACTTGTTGTGAAGAATCGCATATCTTTGTGGTGATTCTGTTAAATTAGGGTGGCATGAAGAAGCTCAATTTGATTATAAACGATCCCTGGCTGGCGCCTTACGAGGAGGCGATTGCCGGGCGTTACCGCTATGCTCTCAGGAAGGAGCAGGAGTTGACAAATGACGGCGAGCAGACGTTGTCCGGATTTGCATCGGGCTATTTGTATTTCGGTCTGCACCGGACGGCGGACGGCTGGGTGTTTCGCGAATGGGCGCCGAATGCGACGGCTGTCTATCTGGTGGGTATGTTCAACGGCTGGCAGAAAAGGGACTATTTCGGGCTGACACGTTTGGAAAACGGCGTGTGGGAAATCAAGTTGCCGGCTGCTGCGTTGCATCACGGCGATCTGTACAAGTTGCTGGTAGAGTGGGACGGAGGCAGCGGCGAACGTATCCCTGCATGGTGTCGCCGCGTTGTGCAGGACAAACATACCCAGATTTTCTCTGCCCAGGTCTGGCAACCCGAAAAGCCTTATTGCTTCCGGAAAAAACGTTTCAAGCCTTCCGTTTCGCCGTTGCTGATCTACGAATGTCACATCGGCATGGCGACGCAGGAAGAAAGGGTGGGGACGTATGAGGAGTTCCGTACGCAGGTCTTGCCCCGGATTGCCCGTAGCGGATATAATGCCATCCAGATCATGGCGATTCAGGAACATCCCTACTACGGATCGTTCGGCTATCATGTGAGCAGTTTCTTTGCTGCTTCGTCGCGCTTCGGCACGCCCGACGAACTGAAACACCTGGTTGACGACGCCCACGCCCGGGGTATGGCCGTGATTATGGACCTGGTGCACAGCCATGCCGTCAGGAACGAGGTCGAAGGATTGGCGCGTCTGGACGGCTCCGACGGACAGTATTTCCATACCGGTCATCGCCGCGAACACCGGCAGTGGGATTCGCTCTGCTTTAATTATGGTAAGAACGAAGTGCTGCATTTCCTGCTGTCGAACTGCAAGTTCTGGCTGGAGGAATACCGTTTCGACGGCTTCCGTTTCGACGGTGTGACGTCGATGCTCTATTACAGTCATGGTATGGGCGAGGCCTTCTCCAACTATGGCGACTATTACAACGGCGGTCAGGACGGCGAGGCAATCGTTTACCTCACGCTGGCCAACAAGTTGATCCATGAACTTAATCCCCATGCCGTCACCATTGCGGAGGAAGTGAGCGGGATGCCCGGACTGGCAGCGCCGTTCAAGGACGGCGGCTACGGATTCAACTACCGCATGGCGATGAACCTTCCCGATTTCTGGATCAAGACCTTAAAGGAGCAGAAGGATGAAGAGTGGCATCCCTCGGCTGTGTGGCGGGAAATGACGAACCGCCGCCCGGACGAGAAGACCGTCAGTTATGCCGAAAGTCACGACCAGGCGCTGGTCGGCGACAAGACGCTGATCTTTTGGCTGATTGACGCCGATATGTACTGGCACATGCGGATCGAGGACTCGAACCTGCGCGTGGATCGCGGCATCGCCCTGCACAAGATCATCCGGCTGGTGACTGCCATAACGATGAATGGCGCCTACCTGAATTTCATGGGCAATGAGTTTGGCCATCCCGAATGGATTGATTTCCCGCGAGAGGGTAATGGGTGGTCATACAGGTATGCTCGTCGCCAGTGGGATTTGGTGGACAATCCGCAATTGAAATACCGCTGGCTGGGCGAGTTTGACCGCGAGATGATTTCGCTGATCCGCGGGATAAGGAATTTTCAGTCGTTACCGCTGGAAAAGGTCTGGGACAGCGACAGCGACCAGGTGCTGGCCTGCCGACGCGGTGACTGGGTGTTTGTTTTCAATTTTCATCCCCTCCGCTCCTTCACGGGCTATGGTTTCCTGACGCCTCCGGGAACCTACAGGGTGATGCTGAACACAGATGATCCGCGCTTTGGCGGCTACGGCCTGACGGACGATTCTGTGGGGCACCTGACCCGCTACGACCCGCTCTATGCCGGCGAAAAGAAGGAATGGCTGGAACTCTATCTGCCGGCACGGACGGCTGTGGTGTTGAAAAGGGAGGGCATCACGACCGGTGAAAAGACAAGCAGTGGTGAGTGGGGAATTGAGAATTGAGAATTGAGAATTGAGAATGAATTCTAACCTCTCCCCCGACCCCTCTCCACAAGGAGAGGGGAGAGTGACGTCGATTTACGACGCTTGTTACAATTTTCATTCTCAATTCTCAATTTTCAATTCTCAATTCCGATAGAGGTTTGTTCTTTTTCTTGATAAAAAGAACCAAAAATCAAGGCTTCGTGCGCTTCGCTCGTTAAGCGACGCTCGGTCGGCTAAAATCTATGAACTCGCTGCGCTCAAACAGCATAGATTTTTACGCCTTCCCTTCGCTGCTTAACGGCTCACCGCCCGAGGCCGCCGCCAACCCATGCGAGCGGGCTTCCGGAACAGCGCCGCGGTGGGACAAGTCCGCCACGACACGCCAAGTGGCTTTTGAGACAGCCGCACTGTTAAATAATGGCGCCGCACTGCAAAATAACACCGCCACAGTGTTAAATAACATCGCCGCATGGCAAAATAACATCGTCGCAGTGTTAAATAACATCGCCGCACTGCAAAATAACATCGCCGCAGTGTTAAATAATACCGCCGCACTGCAAAATAACACCGCCACAGCGTTAAATAACATCGCCGCACTGCAAAATAACACCGCCGCAGCGTTAAATAACACCGCCGCACTGCAAAATAACATCGTCGCAGTGTTAAATAACATCGCCGCATGGCAAAATAACATCGTCGCAGTGTTAAATAACATCGCCGCAGAGACTTTGGAGCTGTCCGGAAATAAACCATTCTTTTTAGGGAACCTCAAAAGACCCCTTCCCGGCCTTCCCCACAAGGGGAGGGAAATGGCCCTTCTCGGTTCCCATCCCTATCCCTGTGTGAAAACCTTTTTCTATTCTCCTTGCGGGGAGAGGCCGGGACTTCCATCACACTACCAAACGACCGTTTAGTGCATATTCTGTTTGACAATAAAATAAAAAAAGACCTAATCCTGTCACATTAATTTGCGTCCTGATTGTCTGTTTTGTGGATAAGCAATAAAATGTGTAATTAACTATTTACTGATGGAGCAGATACCTGCAGATATAGAATCTATGCTAATCGCCCTGTTTTCAGGCGAAGCGACCGATTCCGAGGTGAAAATCCTACGGGAGTGGCTGGATGCGTCTCCTGAACATCGCCAATGGTTCGAGACCTACCGGAAAATAAATTTTATCATAAAAGTTTACCGTTCAAGCAGCCGGTACGATGCGGAAGAAGCTTGGAGGAAAGTGATGCCGGCTTTGGGACAGAAACCGTCGCGCGGCGCATACCGGTGGATGAAACGGGCGTACCGCTATGCCGCCGTTGTTATGCTGTCTTTTGCGGCCGGGATGGGAACTATGTATTTTTATCGTCCGGGGGGGCAGGAGGCGGAACAAACGGTTGTTGAACAGGAGATGCTTTTTACCGAATATACGGTGCCCTACGGCTCCAAATCGATGGTGATCCTGCCCGACAGTTCGTCGATCTGGATGAATGCGGGCAGCAAGTTGCGCTACAGTTCGGCCTTTAACCGCGAAGACCGCGAAGTCTTTGTCGAGGGAGAAGCTTATTTCAAGGTGGCCAGAAACGAGGGCAAACCCTTTTTGGTGAGAACCTCTGCCGTCACGCTGAAAGTCCTGGGTACCAGTTTCAATGTAAAGGCCTATCCGGAAGAAGACCGGGTGGAAACCACGGTCGAATCCGGTAGTGTACAAGTGTTGAGGAATGTGGCGGGACAGTTAATGACGAAACTGATATTGACCGCGGGCGAAAAAGCTACGGTCATCAAGGCCACTCAAACGGACAGCCTGACCGTCATCCGGCCTTTGTCGCCACCGGCGATTGCTGCGGCAAAGACTGTGATGCCGGAAAAGGCTGCCGAGAAAACGATTGTGGCTCAAAACGTGACTACCGAACTGTACACTTCCTGGAAAGATGCGCGGTGGTTGATAGAGAAGGAACTGCTGGAGGACTTAGCCGTCAAGCTGGAAAGACGCTATAATGTGCGTATTTCCTTTGCAGACGAGGCGCTGAAAAAAATCTCCTTCTCGGGTACGCTCAAGGATGAGACGCTGGAGCAGGTGTTGGAAGCTATCAAACTCTCCGCACCGGTTAACTATACGGTTCGTCAGAATCAGGTAAAACTGTCCAGAAACAAGTGGGTTGCACCTAATTGAATAT
>JAISOP010000008.1 GCA_031275525.1 Tannerella sp. | reverse complement strand
TTAGTGGTTAGCGGTTAGTGGTTAGTGATAAGTGGGCGTTTTTCACTAACCACTAATCACTAACCGCTAACCACTAATTCATTCCCCCCTAACCACTAATCCGGCCAGTGTACGACTTGCCGGGAGGAGAGCGAGGCGGGTACTTCTATCAGCCGTTGGTTGCGGCTACCTCTGAAGCGCAGGGATTCGTCCCTGAGGTCCGGCACGTAGCGGCCATCTACCAGCACATGGATGTAGGGCAGGATTTGCGAAAGGGTGTCCGATGCGGCGATTTGTTCATAGCGGTAACCGGTGTAGCACCAGATGGTCTTGTCCGTTTCGAGCCGGATACGCCGCGCCAGTTCCGTAAAGGCTTCCACCTGAAGCAGGGGGTCACCTCCGCTGAAGGTCACGTTGGCCAATTCCGCCGCCTTTATTTTTTCCAGTATCCTGTCAAGGGAATGGTATGTACCCCCGTTCGGGTCCCACGACTGCGGATTGTGACATCCCGGACAGCGATGCGGACATCCGGCCCCATAGATGGCCGTGCGGAATCCCGGCCCGTCCACGGTCGTATCTTCCACAATATTCAGGATGGAAAGTTTATTCATGAATGACACGGTCGTTCAGTTCAGCCAGTTTTGCATTGTTCCACCGGTCGGTTGTTCCGACGAGATAACCCGTGATGCGTTGCAGGCGGTCGATCCTCATGCTGCCGCACCGGGGACATTCGTTGAACTGCGAAGCGGCATTCTCATAGCCGCAATCCAGGCAGCGGTTACGGTTGTGGTTGACGGAAGCGTACCCCATGTTGTGGCGGTCCATCAGGTCAACCACCGTCATGATGGCCTCCGGATTATGGGTGGCATCGCCGTCGATCTCCACATAAAAGATATGTCCTCCGCGTGCCAGTTCATGATAGGGTGCTTCGACTTTCGCCTTGTGGTGCGCACTGCATTTACAATATACGGGCACGTGGCTGGAATTGGTGTAATAGTCGCGGTCGGTGATGCCGGGCAGGGAGCCGAACGTCTTCCTGTCGCGGAGGGTGAACCGTCCGGCAAGCCCTTCGGCCGGCGTCGCCAGCACGCTGTAGTTGTGAACATACCGGTCGCAAAATTCCAGCGCCCGGTCACGCATCCGGGTGACGATGCGTAGCCCCAGCGCCTGCGACTTTTCGTCTTCGCCGTGGTGCTTGCCGGTCAGTGCGACCAGGGCTTCGGCAAGGCCGATGAATCCGATGCCGAGCGTCCCCTGGTTGATGACCCGTTCGATGGTGTCGTTGGGTTTGAGTTGTTCGCTTCCTTCCCACAAAACAGACATCAGCAGCGGGAACTGCTTGGCCAGCGCCGTTTTCTGGAACTCAAAACGATCGTGCAGTTGCCGGGCAGCCAACTCCAGCATCTCGTCCAGTTTGCGGAAGAAGGTGTCAAGCCGTTCCTGTTCGCCGGGGAGGTGCATACATTCGATGGCTATGCGCACCAGATTCAGGGTGGAAAAGGAGATGTTGCCCCGCCCAATGGAGGTTTTGCTTCCGAAACGGTTTTCAAACACACGCGTACGGCACCCCATGGTAGCTACTTCGTAATGGAAGCGTTGCGGGTCGTCGGCGCACCACGCTTCGTGCCGGTTGTAGGTGGCATCCAGATTGAGGAAGTTGGGGAAAAACCGGTGGGCGCTCACCTTGCAGGCCAGGCGGTAAAGGTCGTAGTTCCGGTCTTCCGGCAGGTAACTTACGCCCCGTTTCTTTTTCCATATCTGGATGGGGAAGATGGCCGTCACGCCGTTTCCCACTCCCCGGTCGGTGCTCAGCAGGAGTTCGCGTATCACGCACCGTCCTTCCGCGGACGTGTCGGTGCCGTAGTTGATGGAACTGAACACGACCTGATTGCCCCCGCGCGAATGGATGGTATTCATGTTGTGGATAAAAGCCTCCATCGACTGGTGCACGCGGGTGACGGTACGGTTGAGGGCATGTTGCATGATACGCGCCTCGCCTTTCAGTCCGTCCAGTTCGCGGAAGAGGTAGTCATCGACGGGCACATCGTACAGGTGCGCGTACGATTCGCCGTTAACGGATTCCAGCGCCTTCAGTTCCTCTATCAGGCTGCTCCTCACAAAGGGGGCAAGGTAGAAATCAAACGCGGGGATAGCCTGTCCGCCGTGCATTTCGTTCTGGGCGGTTTCGAGCGAAATGCAGCAGAGCATACTGGCCGTCTCAATCCGTTTGGCTGGGCGCGATTCGCCGTGGCCGGCATTGAATCCGTTCCGCAGAATCTTCTCTAAGGGATGCTGCACGCAAGTCAGGCTCTTGGTCGGATAGTAATCCTTGTCGTGTATATGCAGATAGTTTTGCCGGATGGCTTCCTTCACTTCGGGACTCAGCAGATAGTCATCCACAAACGGTTTGGTCGTTTCGCTGGCAAACTTCATCATCATACCGGCCGGCGTATCGGTGTTCATATTGGCATTTTCGCGCGTGATGTCGTTGGACTTGATTTCGATAATCTCCAGAAACATATCCCTTGTTTTGGACTTCCGGGCGATGCTGCGCTTATCGCGGTAGGCGATATAGCCTTTGGCCACCTCCTTGCGCGGACTGTTCATGAGTTCCAGTTCCACCATGTCCTGAATCTCTTCAACCGTCATTTGCTCCTTGCCATAGAAGGAAATACGGTCGGTAATCTGCCTGATGAGGAAGGCATCTTCCCCGGCTTCCGTATGGAGCATGGCCTTGCGGATAGCCACCATGATTTTGTCTTCATTAAAACCGACAACCCGTCCGTCCCGCTTTACTACTGTTTGAATCATATATTGTTCTCCTTAACCCATTAAATTATACAGATACGGGAACAAAGGTATATACAATCTTCAAAAACGAGCAACTCCTTTCGCGGAAATAACTGAAATGTTTCCACGAAAAAAATATATTTCACTGATATATATACATCTGTAAAATATATATTCGCCAAAAATTTCCCATAGAATAAAACCTTATAAAGATCACAGTTTTGTTTTATGGAAAGAAAAGGATGGAGTATTGTCCCCAAAACAAAATAGTATAATGTATAACAACAGACTGTACGATAGCAAGTAAAAACACCCTTCACTGGAGCCTGGGGGGGGGGGAGGGATAGTTTTTCCGACAGGTGTAAAGTCACCCGGAAATGCTGCGCGAAGGGATTCAAAACGATCTATTACAGCGAGGCGGTAGGACGCCGTATTTTGGCAGGACGGCTCAAAAATATCCGTCATATTGTCAGCATCTGTCAGAATCATTTTTTTTACCGGTTCTTTCTTCCCTTTGGCACGTAATTTGATGGAATGCTATAAAAAAACATCAAAATATAAAAGGAGACTATATAAAACTTATGGGAAAGATAATAGGAATTGATTTAGGGACTACCAATTCATGCGTATCCGTGCTGGAGGGCAACGAACCGGTAGTCATCGCGAATAGCGAAGGCAAAAGAACAACGCCTTCCATTGTCGCATTTGTAGAAGGAGGCGAACGTAAAGTGGGCGATCCGGCCAAACGGCAGGCCATTACCAACCCGCAAAAAACGATTTTCTCCATCAAGCGTTTTATGGGGGAGACGTACGATCAGGTACAGAAAGAAATTGCACGCGTCCCCTACAAGGTGGTGCGAGGCGACAATAATACGCCGCGCGTGGATATCGAGGGGCGCCTTTATACACCCCAGGAAATATCGGCCATGGTTCTTCAGAAAATGAAGAAGACGGCCGAAGATTACCTGGGTCAGGAGGTTTCGGAGGCTGTAATCACTGTGCCGGCCTACTTTAGCGACGCACAGCGTCAGGCGACGAAAGAAGCGGGCGAAATAGCCGGCCTGAATGTCCGCCGTATCGTCAACGAACCGACGGCTGCCTCTTTGGCATACGGCCTGGACAAGGCGTCGAAAGACATGAAGATTGCAGTGTTCGACCTGGGTGGCGGCACATTCGACATTTCCATCCTTGAACTGGGCGGCGGCGTGTTTGAAGTGAAATCGACCAACGGCGACACACACTTGGGCGGCGACGACTTCGACCATGTCATCATCGACTGGCTGGCAGAAGAATTCCTGAAGGATGAGGGGATCGACCTGCGGAAAGACCCCATGGCGCTACAGCGCCTGAAAGAAGCGGCGGAAAAAGCGAAGATCGAGTTGTCGAGTTCGACGAGTACCGAGATTAATCTACCGTATATCATGCCGGTGGACAATATTCCCAGGCATCTGGTGAAAACATTGACGCGTGCAAAGTTCGAACAATTGGCCGACAGCCTGATTCAGGCATGTATCGAACCGTGCCGGAAAGCGCTTTCCGATGCGGGAATGACGAAGTCTGACATAGATGAAGTCATCCTGGTCGGCGGATCGACCCGCATCCCGGCTATTCAGGAACTGGTCGAGAAATTCTTCGGCAAGGCGCCTTCCAAAGGAGTTAATCCGGACGAAGTAGTTGCTATTGGCGCCGGTATTCAAGGAGCCGTGCTTACGGGAGACGTAAAAGACGTGTTGTTGCTGGATGTGACCCCGCTCTCTTTGGGAATCGAAACGATGGGTAGCGTGATGACCAAATTGATCGAAGCCAACACAACGATCCCGACCAAAAAGTCCGAAACGTTTACAACGGCAGCCGATAATCAACCGTCCGTAGAAATCCATGTTCTGCAAGGCGAACGGCCTCTTGCGCGTGACAACAAGACCATCGGGCGTTTCCATCTGGACGGTATCATGCCCGCTTCTCGCGGAGTGCCTCAGATCGAAGTATCCTTCGACATCGACGCGAATGGTATTCTGAATGTTTCGGCAAAAGACAAAGCGACGGGAAAAGAACAAAGCATTCGTATCGAAGCATCCAGCGGCTTGAGCGACGCTGAAATCAAGCGAATGAAAGACGAAGCAGCTGCAAATGCGGAAGCCGACAAGAAAGAAAAAGAACGCATTGATAAACTAAATCAAGCCGATAGTGTGGTTTTCCAAACGGAGAAGCAGTTGAAAGAAATCGGAGATAAACTTCCAGCTGACAAGAAAGCGACCATTGAAGCGGCTTTAACTCGACTGAAAGACGCTCACAAGTCACAGGATATTGCCGGTATTGATGCTGCAATGACTGAAATCAATTCGGCATTCCAGGCCGCCAGCCAGGATTTGTATAATGCGCAACAACAAGCAGGAGGCGGCAACGCTCCGACGGATCCTTTCGGCGCTAACGGTCCTTTCAGTGGTTTCAACGGGAATCCGAATCCGGGTGGAAATGCCGGAAATTCCGGAGGAAACAAACCTGATGATGGCAGAGTAACGGACGTGGATTTTGAGGAAGTGAAGTAAAAGACGGTTGACAACGATAGCCAATAATAAGAAAATCCCTGTAAACGAACCGTTTACAGGGATTTTCTTATTAAAATAATTCTCAATAGTGTTGTTTTTCTATCGTTTTTTTATCGTATATTTGTACCATATTTGTTCCGCGCGTTAATTGGCGATAATGTGCGCCTTATTAATGCTTGTTATGTCTTATTTTGTCTTAATAGGCGATAAAGTAAACGATATTAGAAAAAATATGGGAAATAGTCAATTGAGAATACCGAAGATTTGCGAGCATTGCGGGAAGCCTTTTGAGGCTAAAATCGTAGTTACTCGTTTTTGTAGTCCTTACTGTGCCAACAAATCAGGGAAGGAGAAAAAGAAGCAAGCGCAAGAAACTGAACGCAAGCAAACCCTATTGGAACAATCAGCGATGGTGATGTAAAAAGTATGCTGAAGTAAGCAAATGGGCCGCCGATGAAGCGAAAGGTTATTTATGGTTCCGGTGTGAACAGGCCTTAGATGCGGCTATGAACCCTTTCTGCCAGTTCGTTCACGCGCTAAAAGCGCCTTGCAGCGGGATGATGGCTTCCTTTGATGCCAGGGCGACGGAGATACAGGAGGGCGGGACGGGGAGGAATCTGCCGCCGCTCCCGCCCCCCGTCTTTCATCCCTGTTCTTATGATTCATGCAAGCGCGAAGACATAATTTGGGTCATAATTTTCGTTAAGTCTCACAACGGCAAACATTCTCAGAACGGGTTTGGCCCTGACGGCATTCAATACGGACATTTTATTTTTTCCTTCGGCCACTTTGCGCAGATAATATTCGTGCAGTACCCCGCCCGTTTTGCGTGTGGCAACCGACAGTGCGGCCATGTGCAAAAGGGCTTTGATACTTTTATCGGCGCGGTTCGACACCCTGTTCCGGGACCGGATGCTGCTGCCCGATGTATACCGGAAGGGCGCCACCCCGGCATGGCAGCAGAATTTGCGGGCGCTGTCAAAATCACGGAACCCGTTTGTCTCGACGGTCATTTTGACGGCCGTCCGTTCGCCCGCCCCGTCAACCGAAAGCAGCAGTTCATGCTGCCGGAGCAGTTCGGGGTCGCTGTCAGTCAGGTTCTTAATTTTCAGATCGATTTCGCGGATGGCCGCCTCCAGGTCTTTGATCAGGCGCTTCATGCGGGCGGCTTTCCCGGCATAATCCGTTTTATCCGTAAAGCGCTTCTGACCGGTAAGCTGCCCCTGATATTTGCTTTTATCGCACATGTACATGTCCCGCTCGCCGATGAGCTGTTTGAGCGTGGGATTCCGTGATGGCGGGGGGGGCTGTGGCCTTTCTACCCACATGCCATCCCCCCACGGGATTGTGGATCAGGATGGAGAACGTTTTCTACCGGTATACCATCCCTCACGGGATTTTGGCCGTGCTTCCTGCGTAGCGGCTGTTCCCCGGCTGCCCGGGTTTTATACCGGCATACTTTTTACATCACCACCATAATTCGTTTCCCTGTTCATCATCCTGATTTTAGAATATTTTGGGAGGTGTTCTCCAAAGTATGCTATTGTAAATGATTGGCAGTCATTTACAACAGTTTTCCCCTGTTTTGTCAGGCCTTTTCGGGTTTCGCCTCCGCGTTTCGCAGAGACGCACAGTTGTGCGTCTCTGCGGGGTGGCAGATACCCGTTTTGTTATCCGTCACTGTTCATCCTGTTTCTGATTCTTCTTTTTCCTTTTATCCGCTTCTTCCCTGATATCCCTGTCGCCACAATGCTCTGCACGACAGGCTTCCAGGAAAGCGCTTTCCATATCTTTCCATGTCTTGTACTGTTTATCCCAGATATAATCTTTCACTTTCAATCCACCCTCTTTGTCCCAGTAGTAATACTCGACATCTCCATTTTTCATTTCTATTTTACCCGGTTTTTCAACCGTCATTCCCAGCCACTCTTTTTCTGTCGGCAGGGTGAACTTTTCCCCGTCAATTTCACATTTCATACATCGCTCGATGGCCTTTTCCTTTTCCCTGTATGCTATTTGGGCTTTTGCTTCATAATACCGGCTGGCATAACCTTCCTTAACCTGAACGTTCCCGTTTTTACGCAAGGCTTCCACCAAATCTGTCTGCGCTTTTAATTTGGATGATGGAATATTTTTGTCGAAGTAATCAAAGTGAATGTCGAAAGCGTTTTTTTCATCAATATAAATATGAGATGAATATCCCCCAATAATGTTCCCTTCCGCTCTTGCTTTCTCCTGGAACCGGAAATATCCTATCACAATATTACTGGTACCCGGCTCTATGTCTACGTACCAGTCGTCCGTATATCTGTCAATATCTTTCCTTTTTGTCGACACAATGAGAGTCCTTGCACTCCATTCATTTGTAATTTTCAGTGTAACGGTCGCTTTGATTCTCTTCGGCAGTTTGCCTTTGTTTTTCACTTTTGCGACTACAAATACATTCCAGTTTTTCATATCCTCGCCTGTCGATGCAATCCATTCCAAAAAATTGAGTCCGTCGCCTTTGGCGAAAAATATATCCTGTGTTTCGATTTCAATATACTTGTGAATGGCATCTGTCTCTTCTTTCATGGCTTTTTCCTGCTCCGCCCTGATTGCGGCTTTTTGAGAAGCGGACAGTGCCACGGTTTGCAGTCTGGCTTCCGCCACATAACGGCCATCCGGAAAGCTGGACAAATATCTCAAATAGGATCTTTGACGTCCCTCCGTAACTGCTGCATGATAGAGACTGTCTTCCAGCTGAGCCAGTTTATTGATTGCCTGGCGGGTATAACTTCCGTTCGGGAAACGGCGGATGTAGTCCCTGTATTGAAGCATGTCGCCTTCCTTGATTTTTTCAAATACGGCTTTTTCGTATTCTTCGCACAGACTGGAATGAATGACCGGCAACCGGTCTAACAGTTCAAATTTGTACTTTAGAAGTGTGTCATTGGATAATGCCGTATTTCCCAACTGCATAAAAAGCGTTTTCAACTGTTCTTCATTGAAATAGTCAATATTGAAATCCACACCGTCTTGTTGGGGATACACCTTCGAAATGGCATCTTTGAATGTAAAGAAATCAGTTCCTTTGGCACATAAGGCAAAATAATGTTCCCGGGCAACATCCGCCAGGCCGGAGACCTCCGTTACCTTGTCCAGCAGTTCGGCGGCGGCTTCATAATCCCGCCGTCGTTTAGCCCGGTCAAACGCGATTATGACAAATGAAGAAAGACAGGCGGCCTTCTGTTCCACATTGACTTTTTTGTCCTGGGAGACGTTTTTCAATGCCTGCACATAATGATCCAGGAAAAAGTCGCCCTTCATTACTCTTGTTACGCCTTGCTGTTTTTTACCCGATTCGTAAATGGCAAGCAATTCGCCGACAGAGGCTTCCGCATCCGGCTGTTTCAATGTTTGGGATATGCCGTACGTCTTGATTGAGTTGCCGTAATCGCACGCCCTGTAATAAATCCATCCCAGTTCATTTTGGATTTTTGCCATACTTTTTTCCCATGACTCCGGAAGCGCAGCTTTATAATCAAGATTTTTTTCCGTCTGTCTGACTAGACCGCTCAATTTTTTAGCAGCCGCTTTGTAATCTTTCATTTGCCGGGCTGATGCTATTTCACCGTTTATTTGCCCTTCCATGCGCCCTGTCAAATCCAGCGCTATCCGGGCGGCTTCTTTGGAGGGACAGTTTAAGGGTACTGAAAAATTGCCGGACTGATTTATGCAACCCCATTTTTTATCGTTGCTCACGTAGGCAACTCCATCCTTAAAATCGGTTACTTCGTTATAACTGCAGGGAAGAATCGTTTTTCCTGTTTTATCTATGAATCCCTTTCTTCCGGAGGACCCCCACTTTACGCTTACGGCGGCAAGTCCTTCGCTGAAGTTCCTCCCGGCTCTCCTGTCTTCGTCAAAAGGGATAACCACATTTTCGTTCCGGTCAATATATCCGACACACTCCTCGTAAGAAGCAGACCCGCTGCGATATCGAATAGACGTGGCCACGGCCAGACCTTCCGAAAAACTTTTCGGGTCATACTTCAGATTGTTTATTTCTTTTCCCGTACTGTCTATTCGAAAACGTATGTTGTTCCGTATTACCCGGGCGTATCCGTTTACAAAACTTTCAACACCATCGTATATACATGGAATAACCAGATTTCCCTGTTTGTCCGCAAAACCGAATTTCCCGTCCAGCCTGACTCTCGCCAGACCGTTACTCTCAAATCCCTCCATCTCGTCATAATCAAAAGCAAACACAATACTTCCCTGATGATTAATAAATACATATTTCCCGTCAGGCGTTTGAACAAGGGCTTTTCCTTCGTCAAAATTGCCGACATGCCGGTATTGAGCCGGGATAACTTTTTCCCCGTTTCTGTTTATATAAAATCCGGATAGTAAATAAAGACCTTCGCCGGCATACGTCGGCCTCCCTTCAACGGGAATCACGTCCCAGTTGCTTTGTATCCAAAAATATTGGGTCGGAACGTCGTCATTCGCTCCGTAAATGCGTGCAGTTGTGGGAACGCCGTCAACATCATGATCAAAGAAACCGTGATATTCCATTGGAACGACTATATTTCCTTTTTTATCTATTAAACCACATCTAAACAGCCTTTCTCCCCTAACTTCCCTCTTTACTTCTGCCAGTCCGTTTTTAAAAGGTTCCGCATACTCAAATTGAGGAGGAATGACCATTTTTCCCGTTTTGTCAATAAAACCCCATTTCCCATCCAGCTTAACACCGGCCAAACCTTCACTGAAAGAGTCTGCACCTCCAAATTGAGGAGGGATGACCATTTTTCCGGTTTTATCTATAAACCCCCATTTCCCATCCAGCTGAACACGGGCCAAACCTTCGCTAAAGTTCCCGCATGATTGATAGTTAAATGGGATAACCGTTTTTCCGGTTTTATCTATAAACCCCCATTTCCCGTTTAAGTTAACACCTTCAAGATATTCTGTGTATTCTGTGAAACAAGAAGAATAGTCCCACGAAACTGTTTCCCCGTAGATCGGCTGAATAATCCATTCTTCGAGTTCATTCACAAATCCATAGTTGCGGTTATCTCCTTTCTTCCTTGTCAGCGTCTGGGCAAAACCCTGTATCCCAAACGACACTAACAATGTCACTAAAAAAATTCTCATTTTGATTTTCATTTTGTTCTTTGTTTTATTATCAACCTCTCAATAAGATTCGTACACCCTGAAATCAAAGCTGTCTTTAAATTCATACTAATCACGCTAATCGCGCCAGTCAAAGCAATAACTCCAAAAAGAATATAAAACCCTGCCATCATTAAACTGGCTCCTTTGGATGCAGCATCCAACCGGCCTGCCCGGAAACCGTCATCTATTGTCGGAGGAATCCACATAAAAGCGAATAAAGCAGCTATTAGATTAATACAGGCTCCCTGTTTTGAATACTTGAACAAATTCATTTCTTCATTTTATTAAAAATATTTCCACTGCTACTGAGGTTTTGCAGTTTTACCCCGTTTTTGAAATGGTCTCCGGTCTCCATTGCCCCTCCGCTACCGAGGTCAGCGTGTTGTTTGATACTTCTTAAATACTTTCCCATATAATTACTTCTATTAAAAATTTTCCCCTTCTCTTACGGCTTCACCGGGCCTGCCTTTTGTTCGTATCTTTTCTTTACTGATCATATTAATCATTTAAATCAAATCAATCACAGTTCAGACAATATATCCCTGTCTTACGGCACGATGGCCGACAGGATTTCGCTCCACGGTCCCTTTTCGCCGCGGGTGTTGACCCACCGCGTGGCGTACCACACCATTTTGCCGCGGTCGGCCGAGGTGTATTCCAGCGTGTGGGGCGAACGGGTGGCCAGCTCCACAAACTGCATCTCTTCGAACGCCGGTTCCGTATCGCCGCCGGTGCGCCGCCAGATTTCGAAGCCGATGACGTGTGCGGGTTTGCCGGCGCTTTTCGATTCGCTGTCGCGCACGTGGAGGATATGCTTCATGATCTGCGGGAAAAAAATCTCCATTTCGGTGCGCGTCTCCGGCGGACGGGCCTGTGTGGGCTTGCGGTCGTAGACGGGCAGCCCCATCGCGAGCCGTTCGCCGTCGGATACCCGGGAGTTGTGCATGATCTGCCCCTGGATAAAGGTGCGCAGCACGGCCCGGTAGTCCGCTCCGGCGTCGTTTTTCTCGCGCGTGACGGCCGGCGTGCGCGAGGCCGTCACGCAGTACGCGGCATACGCGGCGCTCCATCGCTGGCGCGGCACGTCCAGCGCGGTGACAAGTTCCTGCGGAATCAGCCATTTCGATGCATTAGCCTGCGCCGCATTATACACGTTGGTTTGCAGGATGTCAAAATCCGCATCCTTTTGCGGCATGTAATCGTTCCTTCTCATTTGAATCTGTTTTTTAAGTGTTTGTATTTGATAATCCGTTTGTTTTCAGCAGATTTCGCATCTTCCCCGAACGGTTCCGGGACGTCCCCGAACCATTCGGGGACATCCCGGAACCGTTTAGGGACGTCCCGGAATCATTCAGGGACATCCCGGAAGCGTTCCGGGACGTCCCCTGTCTGTTCGAAAAAGGGAAAAAGGCAAAGGAAGGATTCAGGCCGGCGGGAGGGGGAGAGTCCGGTGCGTTAACGGCACGGACACGCGCTGTGCGCCTTCCGGAAGTTCCGGAACGGTTGAATCCCTGTATCTTTATTAAGCTGTATGAATCATGGCGTGTGCCGTAAGGCGGGCGGAAAAGTACGGGCAGATGCGTCGCCCCGTCCGGCGGATTTAGCGGCGGTCTGTCAACCGGAAACGGGAATTCTGGGGCGCGCGGGGGGGGGGGGGGGGGGGGGGG
>JAISOP010000179.1 GCA_031275525.1 Tannerella sp. | reverse complement strand
ATGTTCTTTGCAACGATCTATACGCGGATCAGGCAAAGAGGTAAAATAGCCAACAGGATTTCCCATGATGAGTTTTTGATCACAAAGTTACTGTTTTTTTTATAATGCGTTTGCCCTGTTCGGAGGGTGCAGAAAAACATGTTATAAAACACTGTTTTCAAACATGCCTTTTTTGACCGGCTATTTCGCCGACAATCCTTAATTTGCGCCGCCAAATAGGAATTCGTTAGTGATAGATATAGGTATATAGTTTAAAATGATAATAATATGAAAGTGTATCAAACAAATGAAATTAAGAACATCTCAATTTTGGGAAGTAAAGGTGCTGGGAAAACCACTCTCGCAGAAGCTATGCTTTACGAGGGTGGTATTATAAAACGTCGCGGCACTGTGGAAGCAGGCAATACGGTCAATGATTATTTTCCGGTTGAAAAAGAGTATGGTTATTCTGTTTTTTCAACCGTTTTTAGTGTTGAATGGAATCATTTCAAATTAAATTTTATTGACTGTCCAGGTTCGGACGATTTTGTCGGCGGAGCGGTGTCGGCGCTGAACGTGACCGATACGGCGCTGATGGTGCTGAACGCACAGTATGGCATGGAAGTGGGAACCATCAATCAGTTCCGCTATACCGAACAGCTCCGTAAGCCGGTGATATTTATTGTCAACCAGTTGGATAACGACAAAGCCGATTATGACGGCACCATTGCGCAGTTGAAAGAAAACTACGGTTCCAAGGTAGTCCAAATCCAGTATCCCCTGAATACCGGCGCGTCGTTCAACGCTGTGGTTGACGTGCTGAAAATGAAACTGTATCGCTGGAAACCCGAAGGAGGTGTGCCGGAAATATTGGAAATTCCGGCCGAGGAAGCCGGCAAGGCGAGCGAATTGCACCGCCTGCTGGTCGAGGCTGCCGCCGAACATGACGATGCGCTGCTGGAGAAGTTCTTCGAAGAAGGAACGCTTTCGGAAGACGACATGCGGGTCGGTATTCGTGCCGGCCTGATTACACGCGGATTGTTCCCGGTTTTCTGCGTCAGCGCCGGAAAAGACATGTGTGTACGCCGTACGATGGAGTTTCTGGGGAATGTAGTGCCCTGTGCCGAGAAGATGCCGCTGCCGGTCACCGCGGACGGCGTCGAGGTGGCTCCGGACGCTGCCGGCCCAACCAGCCTTTTCTTCTTTAAAACAACCGTAGAACCGCATATCGGACAGGTGTCCTATTTCAAGGTTCTGTCGGGGAAAATCAAAACGGGCGATGATTTGAGCAATGCCGACCGGGGTTCCAAGGAACGTATCGCACAGATATTTTCGGTCGCCGGACAGAATCGTTCGGAAGTGCCGGAAATGATGGCCGGTGATATTGGCGCCACGGTGAAACTGAAGGATGTCCGTAGCGGGAATACGCTGAACGAGAAGGGCTGCGACTACCGTTTCAACTTTATCCGCTATCCCGACCCGAAATACCGCCGGGCAGTGAAATCCGTGAGCGAAAGCGATATGGAAAAACTGAGCGAGATTCTCACCCGGATGCACGAAGAAGACCCCACCTGGATTGTCGAGCAGTCCAAGGAATTGAAACAGATGATTCTCTCCGGTCAGGGCGAATTTCACTTGCGCACGCTGAAATGGCGCGTGGAAAACAATGACAAGATACCGATCGAGTTCCTGGAACCGCGTATCCCTTACCGCGAGACCATTACGAAAACCGCCCGTGCCGACTACCGTCACAAGAAACAGTCGGGAGGCGCCGGCCAGTTCGGGGAAGTACACCTGATTGTGGAACCATATTACGAGGGCATGCCGGAGCCGAGCGTTTATAAATTCGGGGGACAGGAATACAAGGTGCCCGTTCGCGACGTGCAGACACTGGATCTGGAGTGGGGTGGCAAGTTGGTCTTCGTCAACAGCGTTGTGGGCGGCGCCATCGACGCCCGTTTCCTTCCGGCCATCCTGAAAGGCATCATGTCGCGGATGGAACAGGGGCCGCTGACCGGCTCGTATGCCCGCGACGTACGTATCATCGTTTACGACGGTAAGATGCACCCGGTGGACAGCAATGAAATTTCGTTCATGCTGGCCGGGCGCAACGCCTTCAGCGCCGCCTTCAAGGATGCCGGCCCGAAAATCCTGGAGCCTATCTATGATGTGGAGGTGTTGGTGCCGGCCAGTTATTTAGGCGACGTGATGAGCGACCTGCAGGGACGCCGTGCCATGATTATGGGGATGAGCAGCGACAAGGGATATGAAAAACTGATGGCCAAGGTTCCGCTGAAGGAGATGTCCACCTATTCCACCTCGCTAAGTTCGATTACCGGCGGACGAGCTTCGTTTACGATGAAGTTCGCCAGCTACGAGCTTGTCCCGGCCGACGTCCAGGAGAAACTCCTGAAAGACTATGCTGCAACACAGGCGGAAGATTAGCGATAGATGGAATTAGGGAAATATTCATTTGGAACGGGAGACCGTTTCGCTCATCAGGGAGAAGCGCAGTTGAGGGCTTTGACGGAAGCGAGTAAGGCATTGGGGCGGGAAATTGTTCCGGTGTGGAACAAGTCGAACCGCGAACATACCATTGTGCACTCTACCCCCGCCGATACGCGCAGGGAGGCCGATACGGCCGTGAAAGCGCTGGGTTATACGGGGACTTATTTTGTTGATGCCGATCATATTAACCTGACTAACGTGGACAAGTTCATCGACCATTCGGACTTCTTCACGCTCGACGTGGCCGATTATATCGGCAAACAGGCGTCGCCGGCCGACGTGGACGCATTCGTGGCGAAGAACCGCAAATACACCGGCAAACTGCTTATCCCCAACATTGCCGAGCCGTTCGACGTACCGGAGGCGCTGTTGCGGGACATTGCCGCCAAATTCCTGTACGCCGTGCAGGAAGCAGGGAACATCTACCGCCACATCGAAAAGGCGAAGGGCGCCGGTCATTTCATCGCCGAGGTTTCGATGGACGAAGTGAATGAAGCGCAGTCGCCCGTCGAAATGTTTTTCATCCTGAGCGCCATTGCCGGCGAACGTATCCCGGCGCAAACCATCGCACCCAAGTTTACCGGGCGCTTCAACAAGGGTGTGGACTACGTAGGCGACGTGACGCAGTTCGGCAGGGAGTTTGAAGAAGATTTGCTGGTCATTGACTACGCCGTGAGGGAATTCGGATTGCCCGCCAACCTGAAACTGAGCATCCACTCGGGCAGCGACAAGTTTTCCATTTACCCGGTGATGGGCGAACTGATTGGGAAATACGACAAGGGCATCCACATCAAGACTGCCGGGACGACGTGGCTCGAAGAAATCACCGGCTTAGCCCTGTCCGGCGACGAGGAAGCCATCGACCTGGCCAAGGCGATTTATTGCGGTGCCCTTGCGCGGTTCGACGAACTGTGCGGCCCGTATGCCACGGTGATTGACATTGACAAAAGCCGGTTGCCGTCGCCCAAGGAAGTGGAACGCTGGAGCGGCACGAAACTGGCCGACACGCTTCGCCATATCCCCGGTCATCCCGACTACAACCCGCATTTCAGACAGTTGATTCACGTCGGATACAAAGTGGCTGCGGAATACGGCGTGGAATTTACCCATGCACTGGAGAAGCACCGGGACATTGTCGGACAACAGGTGATCGAAAACATCCGTGACCGGCATATCCAACGCCTTTTCGAAAGCTGAAAAAGGTGCACACAAAAAAAGTGGAGAATGAATAGGACTACGTTTCATTCTCCACCCCATTTTTGACGGGATATTTCATTGCCGGGTTAAAAATTATCTCTATATTAGGGGCATCAATTGAATGTAGTTATTAATAATAAAAATATTGAACTATGACGAGAACGATGACATTTAACGAGCTTCGTGGCATCAAAGACCGTTTACCGGACGGGGCTATCCACCGTATTGCCGGTGAACTGGGCGAGAGTGTGGAAACGGTCCGGAACTATTTCGGCGGACAAAATTTCAGGGCCGGAAAAAGTTGCGGCACACATCTGGAACTTGGGCCGGATGGCGGAATTGTGGTGCTGAGTGATACACTTATTTTGGACCGTGCGCTGGAAATGATCCGCGCCAAAGAAACAGTTCCATCATGACGGAACCCTTGGTCACTTTAGCCATTCACACGTTTGAAAAGGCGCAGATTTTGAAAACCATCCTCGAATCCGAAGGCATTGAGGTGTGTATTCATAATGTAAACCTGATTCAGCCGGTCATCTCGGCAGGCGTTCGTGTGCGTATCAAGGAAAGTGACTTGCCACATGCCCTGCGGATAATTGAAGATACGGAATGGCTGAACATGGCCGGAAACAAGTTGCCGGAAAATGCGGTCAAACGGATTCTTATCCCGATAGACTTTTCGGACCTCAAAGCCTGCGAGACAGGGATTCACTACGCGCACCGCACCGGAGCGGAGGAAGTAATGTTCCTGCATGTCTATTTCAATGCCTACATTCCGCCCTCCTTCCCGTTTGTCAGCGAGATACTGATAGACAAGGAAGAAGAGAAGAATGCCTCTCTCGATTCCGTTCATACGCAGGCGGTGGAGCAGATGGAAAGATGGTGCGCCTCGATAGAGCAGAAAATGGCTTCCGGGGAGTTACCGCGCGTAAAATACGATTACACGCTGCTGGAAGGAGGGCCGGAGGAGGAAATACGGCAGTATGCCAGGGAATATGTGCCGTCCCTAATTGTGATGGGAACGCGTGGAAGCAAGCAGAAAGACCTGGATATCATCGGAAGCGTAACGGGCGAAATCCTTGAATTGACGAACATCCCGCTGCTGGCTGTTCCGGCGCATGTCCCGTTTAACAACCCGTACGACATGAAACGGCTGGCTTTCGCCCTGTCCTTCAACCGGCGAGACCTGATTGCCTTCGAGCGGTTCGTCGCCCTTTTCAAGGTCTATTCGCACGTGGAAATCCAGCTGTTTAACATTTCCACCAGCAAGAATGAATGGAACGAAATCCGGTTGGGCGGTTATCATGCATATCTAAAGAAACAGTATCCGGACTGGGCCTTTGATTATACCGTGCTGGATGAAGGAGATTTACTGGAAGCCCTCGAACAATTTGTCGAAAAAAAGCAGATTGACATGATTGCATGTAGTGCGTATCGCCGGAGTGTGATTATGCGCATCTTTTATCCGAGCATCGCACGCAGGATGCTCTTTCACAGCAATACGCCGCTGCTTGTGATACCCGTTTGACGGAGCACCCGCTTTGTATCCTCTGTGTTTATAAAAAAAAGAGACTGTCTTGCTTTTGAGACAGTCTCTTTTTTTATACCGTGCACGGTATGGTTTTGTGCATTGACCGGTTCTGTGTAGTTCGGTTCCCACCGAGGCTTAAAAGACCTAAAAGCCTTAAATGCTTCGCTCTCTTCCCTGAATGCACAAAACCATGCCGCGCAAAGTATAAGAAAGAAAAAAAATCCTTGTCGGTTCGATATCCCCAAAAAGCATAAAAAACAAAAATCGCTTGCGGCTCTCAGCAAAACCCATTACTTTTGTCATGCTAAAATATTTTTTAGTGTTTGAGCGCCCCTTCATGCCTGTAGCCGTCGGATAAAAGGGGCGCTCTTTTTTTATGTACTTCTTCTGAAAGATTCAACCTGTTTTCGATCATACATCCTATTTCACGAAGGTCAAACTTGCTTCGCTGTTCAGTTCCCGCTTTTGAGTGGACAACGTGCGGGAATCCAAAGACAAGAAACCATATTCATGAATGTACTGCTGACCTTGCTCCAGAATCCAGTTGGCAAATCTCAGCACTTCCGCATTTCCGGCTTGCTCTTCCGGGATGACGATTCCGAACTTTCCAACCGGTATTGTTTCTATTTTGGCCGTCTCCAGCAGAGATATAGCCTTGTCAATATTTCCGGACTGGAGCGCTTCCCGCTGTTCCGATTTCAGGTTCAACGGCAAAATCGTCAGCGGGGATTTCAGTTGGCGCGTCTTCAAATCATATACATAATTCAGTGTATTGAAGGCAATGCCGCTTTCATCCTTCTGGAGGGCATTCAACAAATATATTTCGTCGCCGATGATCTTCTTTCCCCGGATATGTTCCGGCGCCCGGTCGAAATATTCGGCCAGCGTAAGGGTGGTCGCCGCTTGGCCGCTTCGCGAATAGACCGTGGCGGCATACTTTTCCTTTCCGTCGTCCTCGTAGGCTTCATCGTCCAGCACATCTCTTTCAAACAGCAGGTTTTTCAGTTCCTTTTTCTTCAAGCCCTTTCCGGCTTTTTCAATCAGCGAATTGTTCCGGTTGCTTACCGGAATCAACGCATACCTGCCTGTGTAAACGACCTTGTCCCGGCCATTGACTTCCGCTTCCGAAACAGGACCCGCGATCACCGATAAACCCGAAAACCGGGATTCCTTTTCCGGAACGATCTTCACCACGAACCGCGCTTCGGGATGTTCTTTCCCGTACTCGGTTACCCATTTTTCTATAATCGGATGCACGAATTTAATACCTTCAATCTGTATTTCCTGTGCAATCGCACGACCGGAAAAACCGGCCAAAAATGCAAGCAAAACTGCTTTATAAATCACCTTTTTCATATTGTTATTATTTCTCTTATTCCTGATTTAATTTCACGATGCAAAATTACAGGCTTGTTATTTTTCCTGAAATACCATACGATGGGTATTTTTTTTGCCGGGACTGTGCCCTTCCACATTTACGCCGGCGGAGGGCAAAATTTCACTACCTTTGTCGAAGAAAAAACAAGCATGTTTTATGGGTCATTTACCTGATTTCATCGGCGACCTGGCGCTGATTCTAATCACGGCGGGAATTGCTACCATCCTGTTCAAGTTTCTCAAACAGCCGGTGGTGCTGGGCTATATCGTGGCGGGGTTTATTGCCGGCTCGGCGGTGCCCTGGATGCCGACCATCGTCGATATGGAGAATGTGAAGATATGGGCGGAAATAGGCGTGATATTCCTGCTTTTTGCGCTGGGACTGGAGTTCAGTTTCAGGAAACTGATTGCCGTCGGGGGGACGGCTACGCTGGCCACCCTGATTAACATGGGGGCAATGATTGTCATCGGATACATGGTGGGACGGATACTGGGATGGCCGGCGATGGACAGCGTTTTTCTGGGCGGCATGTTGTCGATGTCCTCAACGACGATTATCATCAAAGCCTTCAACGACATGTCCCTGCAAAGGCAGAAGTTTGCCGGGATTGTGTTCGGGATGCTGATTGTGGAAGACCTGGCGGCGATTGTCATGATGGTGCTGCTCTCGACCGTGGCCGTGAGCAACCGCATCGAGGGCGTCGAGTTGCTGGAGAGCCTCGCGCGGCTCCTGTTCTTTGTCCTGATATGGTTTATTGTAGGGATTTACGTGATTCCGACGCTACTCAAGAAACTGAAAACTTACCTCAATGACGAGACGCTGATTATCGTCGCCACCGGCCTTTGTTTAGGGATGGTACTCTTTGCCTCGGAAGTCGGGTTTTCGGCGGCGCTGGGCGCGTTTATCATGGGTTCCATCCTGGCGGAAACGATTCGCGCCAAACAGATTGAACACCTGATTGAACCACTCAAGAACCTGTTCGGCGCCGTGTTTTTTGTCTCGGTTGGAATGATGATTGAGCCGGCGGTAATCGGCCAGCATATCGGCTTCATCCTTTTCCTGACGGCGGTGGTGCTGGGCGGGCGGGTGATTTTCGCCACGCTGGGTGTGCTGGCCTCGGGCGAGGGGCTGAAGGTGGCGCTGCAATCGGGTTTCAGCCTGGCGCAGATCGGTGAATTCTCCTTCATCATCGCCACCCTGGGGATGAATTTAGGCGTGATTGGAAGCTCGCTGTATCCGGTCATCGTGGCCGTCTCCATCATCACGACCTTCACAACGCCCTACTTTATCCGCATGGCGACGCCCGCCTACCGTTTCATTGAAAAACGCCTCCCCCCGGCCTGGCAGAAAATCATCGACGGATATGCTTCCTCAGGCCTCAAGACGGTGAACCGGCAGAATACCTGGAACCGCCTGCTCCGGAGCGTACTGCTGTTCACGACCATCTATGCCACTATCGCACTGGCCATCGTACTGGCCGGCAAGCGCCTGCTGATTCCGCTGATTACGCAACACCTCCCCGGCCTCTGGGGACGCCTGCTCTCGGCCACGCTGCTGCTCCTGTTCATGGGGCCTTTTCTGAGAGCCATCCTGATGAAGAAAAACCGGTCGGACGAATTTAAGTCCCTCTGGAATGACAACCATTTCAACCGCGGTGCGCTGGTCTCGCTCCTCATCCTGAAGGCCGGCGTCTGCTGCGCCCTGATTCTGATGGTACTGGTGCCCCTCTTCCCGCGCTACACCCTGGAGATGCTCATGGTGGCGATGGCCTTCATGGGATTCGTCATCTTTTTCCAGGGATTCAAGCGGCAGTCGCGGCGCATCGAAGCCCGTTTCATGGAAAACCTGAACCGGAAGGAGCGGCTGGCCGAAGAACAGGCCGCCATCCATCCCCAGGTAGCCCATACGCTGCTCTCGAAGAAAATCCACCTGGAGGAGATCGAAGTCTCGCCACACTCGCCGCGCATCGGGAAAACGCTTCGCGAACTGGATTTCAGAGGCAAGATGAAGTTGCACATCGTGACCATCGTCCGGGGAAACCGGAAAATCAATATCCCGGATGCCGACGAGCGCCTCTACCCGTATGACAGGGTGATTGTGGCCGGTTCCGACGAAAATATCCGGAACTTTGTCGGGGAACTGGACGCGCACAGCCTGGAACTCGCGGCCGACGAAGAAATGCAACCGCACATTG
>JAISOP010000157.1 GCA_031275525.1 Tannerella sp. | reverse complement strand
GGATGCGCAAAATTCATAGCGCCTCAAAAAAAGAATGAACCGAAATTTTAAACATGGAGAAAGACAGAGGGCACAGGGGGAAAAAACCTCCGTGCCCTCTGTCTCTGTGCTTAAGATACCCTCATCAGGTCATCAGGTCTTTGAATTTGCTGAATATTCGTTCTTTGGCCGCCTGGTTCGGTTTAAAATTATCCGAGCCGGCCAGGAGTTTCATTTTCTCCTTTTCGGAAGAGGAAAGTTTCTCGGGGATATAGACGCTCACACTGACCAGCAGGTCGCCCGTACCATAACTGTTTACCGAGGGGAGACCCTGGTTGCGCAGGCGGAGAATTTTGCCCGGCTGGGTACCGGGTTCGATTTTCACCTTCACTTTCCCGTTTAGGGTAGGTACTTCGACCGAATCGCCCAGCGTGGCCTGCGGGACGGTGAGCAGCAGGTTGTAAACCAAATCGCTTTCGTCGCGGATGAGTTCCGGATGCTTTTCTTCCTCAATCACCACCAGTAAATCGCCGGGAACGCCCCCACGCCGTGCGGCATTGCCTTTGCCGCGCATGGCAAATTGCATACCTTCGCTCACGCCGGCGGGAATGTTTAGCGTGATGATTTCATCCGAGTGTACAACGCCTTCGCCGTTGCAGAAGGGGCATTTTTTTGTAATGGTTTTGCCCTGGCCGTGGCAGGTGGGGCAGGTGGACTGCGTCTGCATCTGGCCGATGATCGTATTGGTGACGTGAATCACATAACCGCTCCCTTTGCAAGTCGGGCACGTCGTAATCGCCCTGTCGTTTTCCGCGCCGCAACCGTGGCACTTGGAGCAGGCAATGTATTTTCGGACTTTGATTTTTTTCTCTACACCAGCAGCTATTTCCTTCAGGTTCAGCTTGACTTTCACACGCAAATCGGAACCGCGCTGCATGGCTTGTCCGCGCGACGAGGCGCCGAACCCGCCGGTAAAAGTGGTGAAACGGCCGCCGAACAGGTCGCCGAACTCCCTGAAAATATCGTCCATCGTCATGCCTTCGCCATATCCGCCGCCCTGCGAGGCGCCTTCGAAGCCGGCATGACCGAAACGGTCGTAACGCTGTCGTTTCTGTTCGTTGCCCAGTACGTCGTAGGCTTCGGCCGCCTCCTTGAATTTCTCTTCGGCCGTCTTGTCACCCGGATTCTTGTCCGGATGATACTGAATCGCTTTCTTGCGGTAAGCCTTCTTTATCTCTTCGGCCGACGCCTTCTTGTTCACGTCCAGCACTTCATAGTAATCTCTTTTTGCCATTTTTTTTTGCTTTGTTGGATGGCCGGCCAGGACCGGTCACGATTAATTATTCTCCCACCACAACTTTGGCGTGGCGGATGACT
Organism: Tannerella sp.; assembly: GCA_031275525.1. GTDB lineage: Bacteria > Bacteroidota > Bacteroidia > Bacteroidales > Tannerellaceae > Tannerella. Next base: position 8,679 of record JAISOP010000157.1, on the reverse strand, counting down.
TTCTCGTTCAATACATACCCCGTTTGAATACAGTCCAGCACCATGCCCTTCTGTCCGCCTTGGGGCGCAGGAATCGTCGCAATCGCTTCGAACTGTTCCGTATCAAACGGCTTGCCGATGGCTTCCATCGGTTTAACGCCCTGCTGCAACAGGTAGGCAATGAATTTGTTGTATATCAGTTCAACGCCCTGCACGACGGCCGTCAGGTCCTCGGTATGGCGGATGTTGCTCAACGCACGCTCGAAATCATCAATAACGGGTAATAGATTCGTCAATGCCGTTTCGCCGCCGCTTTTAATCAGTTCCGCCTTTTCGCGCAACGTACGTTTGCGGTAGTTGTCAAATTCGGCCATCAACCGCAGATAAGAATCATTCAATTCATTGTATTTTCTTTCCCGATCATCGGCTGCCGTCGGCTCTTCGGTCAAACTGTCAGCCCCAACCGTATCTTTTGACACAGGTTCAACCTCTTCCTGTAATTTTGTCACCTCTATTTCTTCCGTCTCCGGCTTTACTTCCGGCATTATGTCCGGTTTTACACGCTTATTCTTGCTGTTCATAACTTCATCAGAATTATTATACTGTTTTTATTCTTAGATAGATAAAACACTTTCCGCTTATGTGCCATCCGTTCCCGGACTACACGCTTGTCATGGTTTTATTATCAAATATATTGCCAAGTGTGCCGTTCCGGACAATACATCAAAAGACGGCCGGGAAAAAAATAGAAGGGTGAGCACGACGGCAGCATTTATACTGCACGCGGCAGGGTTTTGTGCATGGCCCCAAATCATTTATATATCTTTCGCTGTCCGGTTTTGTGTTTGCACTCAACTTGACGGGTGTCGTCACCGAACGTTGACGGTCATCGTCACCGAACGTTGACGGTCATCGTCACCGAGCGTTGAGGGGTGTGAGGGTGTGTCAAAAGTCTTTTTGAGCGTATTCGTCATTGCGGACTTGACTCTCAATTCCCTGAAAACCAATGCTTGTTTTTACGAGGATTCCGCGTCAAACGCGGGATGACAGGCTTTTGACACACCCTCGTCGTCCTCAACGGGCGTTGAGGGGTGTCCTCAACGAGTGTTGAGAGGTGCCTCATGCACAAATCCATGCCGCGTTCAGTATAACAGACCGTTAAGGCCGCCCTTTAACGACCCGTTAAATGAACCGCTCACCGTAAGCCTTTTCAGACTGAAGGATTGCGAAAAACAGACCCGTCAATGGAGGGTTTACTTCCGGACAGTTCCTGATACCATTTTGGGATTTGGTCGTCAAAAAACGATTGGATGATTGAAATCTACCGACTTCCGAAGACACGGGTTTGGAGCGGAGGTGATATACCGGTTTTGAATAGTATCGACTCTTTTAAACGGTAAAATTCGGGCAATTTTTCGGGTAACAGCCCGTAAATTCGTTAATATTCAATGTTTATTGTGCGGCTGAAGGGACTCGAACCCCCACGCTGTGAAGCACCAGATCCTAAGTCTGGCGTGGCTACCAATTACACCACAGCCGCATGTTTGACGGGGCAAAAATACATGAAAAACTCGGGTATTCCAAGTGCATGAGATAAAAATCAAGGCGATCATCGGTGGGGAACGGGATTCGGCGAAGTTGAGCCGGCTGGTTCGCGGACGTACCCAAACCGTCATGGCATACAGGCCATTACCGATTTTTTGGAAGGAGTAATCCATGCCACGGATGTGGAAATGCTCAAACAGTGTATGGAACAAATGGATATGTTGGAAAAACAGCAGGCTCGCCGCCTTACCCATTTAGAAGCACTTGCGCGGCAGAAAAAAAGCCCGAAATGTTTCATTATTCAAAGAAAAGTTATACCTTTGCCGATCGATTATTATCAGTAAGTTTTAAATAATTAGTTCTTAGCCCGTTATTCTTCTTATGTCCGGGTAACAGTGGCGGAACGTGTTTAGTATGAATTAAAAAATAGTTTTTAGCAGTGGATACTTTAAGTTACAAGACCATTTCTGCAAACAAAGCAACTGTGAACAAAGAGTGGGTAGTTGTAGATGCAACCGGCCAACCATTGGGGCGTATCTGCTCGAAAGTGGCCAAGCTTTTGCGCGGTAAATACAAACCCAATTTCACTCCGCATGTTGATTGTGGTGATAATGTCATTATCATCAATGCAGATAAAGTCGTTCTGACAGGAAACAAGTGGAACGGCCGTATTTATTTGAGATATACCGGTTATCCCGGTGGGCAGCGCGAATACACCCCGGCCATGTTGATGGCGAAAGGGGAAGACCGTCTGTTCAGGAAAGTAGTCAAGGGCATGTTGCCTAAAAATCGTCTGGGAGACAAGTTGATTAACAACTTGCATGTCTATGCGGGCAACGTACACAAGCACGAGGCTCAAACGCCCAAACAGGTGGATATCAACTTACTTAACTAATTTATATGGAAGTAATAAATGCAATAGGAAGACGTAAGGCGGCCGTAGCTCGCGTGTACGTCAGTGAAGGAAACGGTAAAATTACGATAAACCGGCGTGAATTGTCGGACTATTTTCCCTCTCCCATCCTGCAGTTCGTTGTGAAGCAGCCATTATCCATACTGAATATGGCTGAGCAGTACGACATCAAGGTAAACCTTTTTGGCGGCGGATTCAAGGGACAGTCGGAAGCAATCCGGTTGGCAATTACCCGTGCATTGATTAAAATCAATCCGGAATCGAAACCCGCTTTGAAAGCGGAAGGATTCGTCACGCGTGACCCGCGTGCCGTGGAGCGCAAAAAACCGGGAAGACCCAAGGCACGCAAGAGATTCCAGTTCAGCAAACGTTAATGTTATTTGTGAATTTCTTGTAAGCCAGAGGCGTTTAGTATCTAAATTGTCCGGATTTTTCCGTCAGACCTGCCTTATCATCTCATTGCAGGTGCAAGAAGACTACCGGACGGTTGATTGAAAATAGAAAGTAAACGATTAAAAAACAGAAAAATGTCAAGAGTTAGTTTTGAACAATTATTGGAAGCAGGCGTTCATTTCGGACACCTAAAAAGGAAATGGAATCCTGCTATGGCTCCCTACATCTTTATGGAGCGCAATGGTATTCATATCATTGATTTACATAAAACAGTTGTTAAAATAGACGAGGCGGCGGAAGCCTTGAAGAACCTGGCCCGCACGGGCAGAAAAATCCTTTTCGTCGCAACGAAAAAACAGGCCAAGCAAATTGTGGCTGACAGAGCCGTTGCCATCGGTATGCCATACGTGATTGAACGTTGGCCGGGCGGTATGTTGACGAATTTCCCGACCATCCGCAAGGCAGTGAAGAAAATGTCCTCCATCGACAAGATGAGCAAGGACGGGACGTTCAACAACCTTTCCAAAAGGGAAAAACTCCAAATTACGCGCCAGCGTGCGAAACTGGAAAAGACACTGGGCTCAATTGCCGACATGAACCGTCTGCCGGCAGCGCTGTTCGTCATCGACGTGATGAAGGAGAATATCGCCGTGTGTGAAGCCAAACGGCTGGGTATTCCCGTGTTCGCCATGGTGGATACCAATTCCGACCCGACAGATATTGACTTCGTGATTCCGGCTAACGACGATGCCACCAAATCGGTTGAGTTGATTATGACCGTCGTTTACGAGGCCATAAACGAAGGCCTTCAAGAAGGCAAGGCGCTTGCCAAAGAGAGTGGGGAAGAGGGAGAAAGCGAAGAAGCAACGCCCAAAAGAGAACGGCGGGCAAAGTCTTCCGCCCGGAAGGAACGTTCTCACAAGGAGGACGATGAGGCCATAAATGCAGCGGTGATTTCGCGCGTGGCCAAGAATTTGGACGAAGATTAAAATATTAAACAATAAAAAAGAGGAAAAGATATGGCTGTTACAATGGCTGATATAGCTCATTTGCGTAAAATGAGCGGAGCAGGAATGATGGATTGCAAGAAAGCGCTGGAAGAAGCGGGAAACGATTTCGAGAAAGCAATGGAGATCATTCGTAAAAAGGGTCAGGCTGTGGCCGCAAAGCGTTCGGATCGCGAAGCAGCCGAAGGTTGTGTGCTGGCTGCGCATGACAGAGCATTTGCGGCAATTGTTGCACTGAAGTGTGAAACCGATTTCGTGGCAAAGAATGCAGACTTTATCGCATTGACGAAAACCATTCTGGACGTCGCCATGGCCCAAAAACCGGATTCGCTGGTCGAGTTGCTGGCCGTGCCGCTGGCCGACGGGCGTTCTATCGAAAACCATGTGATCGACCGGATCGGCATCACGGGCGAAAAGATGGAACTGGGTTTCTTTGAGTACGTGACAGGTGAGTCCACCATTTCGTATATCCATCCGGGGAATAAACTGGCGACGATTGTTGCCTTTAACCGGACACTTGAATATCAGGTGGCGCGTGACGTAGCCATGCAGGTGGCCGCCATGAATCCGGTGGCTGTGACGCCGAGCGAAGTTCCGCAAAAGGTGATTGACTCCGAACTGGAAATTGCTCGTGACAAGGCGCGCCAGAGCGGTAAACCGGAAAACCTGATCGATCGTATCGCAGCAGGCGCATTGCAGAAATTCTACAAGGATAGTACGTTATTGCAGCAGGACTTTGTGAAGGATTCGAAACTTACAATCGAACAATACTTGCAGCAACAGGACAGAGTGCTTACAGTGACCACGTTTAAACGCGTGACATTGAATCTGGAATAAATTGAAAATTCATTCATCAAGAGTTTTATTCATTAGAAGACCTCTTGCGAAACCAATTAAATAGCTGTACCATTGCGGCATGAGATACGAGTACATCAAGAATTCCAAGCCGGAAAAATTTCGGCGCTTAGGGGAGTAAAGTCCGCTACCTTCGCGGTAATGGTAGATATCTTGCGCAAGGCATACGCCATAAAACACGGTTGAGGCGGTCGTTCGTCGAAACTAAGCATAGAAGATATGTTGGCGAGGCTGGGATATTTACGTGAATACCGTACCTATACACACATTGCTGCCGATTTCGACATTTCGGAAAGCAATCTATCTGCACGGCATTTGCGGTGGCAGAAAACATGATTGCAAACTGTTCTGCGAATCGAAAACGAGTTTTGCCAAGATAACCGGAGTCAAAATCGATACCGGTTATCTTGGCATAAGAGGTTTACATGCGAACTCGGAGTTACCGCTTACCATAACCGGCGTAAACGATTTGGGTCGCGGTTTAAGTTTATTGCCGCTGTTTGCAATCTTGATTAGGTTAACTGGTTTCGCATGAGGTCTAATGTAGTTTCACATCCCGGTTCTCCCCTTTTGCCCGTTTTACGCTACTTTTGCACTTCAAAAAAACGAATACATGCGAATAAAGCGATTGTATATTTTCCTGCTGAAAACCTTCCTGCCGTTGTTTGTCATGACTTTCGGCATCTGCCTGTTCATTGTCCTCATGCAGTTTTTGTGGAAATACATCGACGAAATGGTAGGGAAAGGACTTGAATTAAGCGTACTGGGCGAGATGTTTTCGTATGCGGCACTGTCGCTTGTACCCATGGCGTTGCCGCTCTCCGTGCTGCTGGCTTCGCTGATGACCTTCGGAAGCCTGGGCGAACAGTTCGAACTGCTGGCCATGAAGGCGGCCGGCATTTCACTGTTCCGCATCATGAAACCGCTGGTTATTGTGCTGTGTTTCGTGGCGGTGGGCGCCTTCTACTTCCAGAACAACGTCATTCCGCCTTCGCAGGTGAAGATGTGGACGCTGTTGTTTTCCATGCGGCAGAAATCGCCGGAACTCGAGATACCGGAAAGTACCTTCTATAGTGAAATCGCAGGCTACAATATTTATGTGGAAAAAAAAGACCGCGACGGTCTGCTAAGGAACTTGATGATTTACGACTATTCCGAAGGATTCAACAATTTACAGGTCATTGTGGCCGATTCCGGACGGCTGAAAATGGCGACCAACAAACTGTACCTGATTCTTTCATTGTACAACGGCGAAGCGTTTGAGAATGTGAAGAACCAGAAAAGCCGGGAACGCAACACCAAATCGAACGACCCCGTGCCCTACCGGAAGGAAACCTTCGGGATGAAGGAAATCCTGATAAAATATGACGCCAACTTCAGCCGGGCGGACGAATCGCTGATGCAAAACCGCTACATCGGGAAAGACCTGGCCGACCTGCGCAAATCCATTGATTCCATGACCTTCTCTATCGACAGCGTGAAAGAACTGAATGCCACGCTGCTCTATAACCAGTCCTACAAAAGAAGCCTGAACGAATACCGGTACTCCCCGGCGGCAACGCCCCCCGAACCGGCCGGCGAAACGGCCAAGGAACTGCCGGACTTCGATGAACTCTACCTCTCCAAAACGGCGTCCGCCCGCCTCTCCATACTCACCCGGGCCAAATCGACCTTCGAGAACATGAAGAACGAATATGCGTTCAAATCGGCCATCCTGGCGGGCGAAGAAAAGGAAATGCGCCGGCATCACACAGAGATGCACAAAAAGTTTACGCTCTCGTTCGCCTGCCTGATTTTCTTTTTTATCGGGGCGCCGCTGGGAGCCATTATCCGGAAAGGCGGACTGGGTATGCCGACCGTGATTTCCGTCCTCCTTTTCATCTTCTACTACATCATCGACAGCATCGGCTTCAAGATGGCCAGCAACGGGATGTGGGCGCCCTGGGAAGGCATGTGGCTCAGTTCCGCCGTACTGCTCCCGCTGGGGATTTTCCTTACCTACAAGGCCATCAACGACTCCGTCATCCTGGATGCCGATACCTACATCGACGGCTTCAAAAAGTGGATGGGAATACGCATCAGCCGGAAGATTGAAAAGAAGGAAGTCATCATGTTTCAGTTGGATTACACCTCTTTCCGTCTCCGCGTCGCGGAATTGAAACGGCAGTGCGAAAGCTATCTGTCTGCAAACAAGCGCTGGATACCCTACTTGACGTTCTGGAAACACGGCGGGACGGACAACCCGGCCGCACAAATCGCCGCCGCGCTGGAGCAACTCGTGGAGGATGGCAGCAATTCCGACCGCAACCTGCTGCTGAATAAACTGATGGATTTCCCCATCATCCAGGCTTACCGCTGGACCCGCCTTCCCATTGCCCGGCGAACGAGTGTCCTCATCGGATGGTTCTTCCCCGTCGGGCTACCGGTTTACCTGGCTGTCGTTTACCGGCGCAGGTTCCTGCTGTCCGACCTCCGGAGTATCTGCCGCGTCTGCGACGAACTGATGGATATGATCGTTTAAAAAACAACCGGGCCTTGTCCTGTAGCATGGGAAAATGATTATCTTATATAATTAGGCGGAATGAACAGGGGCGGTATAAATTGAGTGTTGAAAAGAAAGTATGATAAAATAATTGACAGGCTTTGTATGATGGAAAAACTGAATACGATAGAAGAAGCGATAGAGGATTTTCGCGAAGGGAAATTCCTGATTGTGGTGGACGATGAAGACCGCGAAAACGAAGGCGACTTCATCATTGCCGCCGAGAAAATCACGCCCGAAAAGGTGAATTTCATGATCACGCACGGTCGCGGTGTGCTGTGCGCCCCCATTACGGAGGAGCGTTGCGCCGAACTGGAACTGGACATGCAGGTGACGCGCAACACGTCCATGCTCGAAACGCCGTTCACCGTGACGGTGGACAAGCTGGGCGGCGGCTGTACGACGGGCGTATCCATGTATGACCGTGCCCAGACCATCCTGGCCCTGGCCAATCCCGAAACCGCCCCGGCTGACCTGGGACGGCCGGGACACGTCAATCCCCTGCGTGCCCGTTCGCGCGGCGTCCTGCGGCGCTCCGGGCATACGGAAGCTACGGTGGACATGGCACACCTGGCCGGACTGTATCCTGCCGGCGCACTGATCGAAATCGTCAACGAAGACGGCACCATGGCGCGTTTGCCACAACTGATGGACGTCTCGCGCAAGTTCGGCATCAAAATCATTTCCATTCGTGACCTGATTGCCTACCGTCTCCAAACGGAATCGCTGGTCGAAAGGGGCGTGGAAGTCAACCTGCCCACCCAATACGGCCACTTCCGCCTGCTCCCCTTTCTCCAGAAAAGTACCGGCCAGGAACACATCGTCCTGATCAAGGGGGAAATTCGGAAAGACGAGCCGATACTGGTGCGTGTACATTCGTCCTGCATCACTGGCGATATATTCGGTTCGCTGCGCTGCGAATGCGGGGAACAGCTGCACGCGGCCATGCGCAGGATCGAAGAAGAAGGCCGCGGCGTTGTCCTCTACCTCAACCAGGAAGGCCGCGGGATTGGGCTGATGGAGAAAATGAAAGCCTACAAGCTACAGGAAGACGGACTGGACACGGTCGATGCCAACCTGCACCTGGGACATCAGCCCGACGAACGCGACTACGGCGTGGGCGCCCAGATACTACGCCGGATAGGTGTCACCCGGATGCGGCTGATGACGAACAATCCCGTCAAGCGTGTCGGACTGGAGGCCTACGGGTTGACCGTGGAGGAAAACATCCCCATCGAAGTGCCCCCCAATCCCTACAACGAGTTTTACATGAAAACCAAAAAGGAACGAATGGGACATATCCTGCACAACGTCAAGTAAAGGGAATTGAGAATGAATACCAAGCAGTGGTTAGTGGTGAGTGAAAACGCTCACCTGTCATGTCCTGAAAAAAGTATACACTTTATACTTATTACCAAATCTATTTTTGTTTACAGTTTACATGT
>JAISOP010000135.1 GCA_031275525.1 Tannerella sp. | reverse complement strand
CGCCATAGCCATAATCACAATGTAATTTGATTACTTTATCAAAATACTGACGTTGTTTCTTTGTGTGTAAATACATTCTTAACTCTTTTAGAGAGTCAACTTTTTCTAGGGTAAGGCAGATTGGAATGGATAACAAAGGGAGGCGCACAATTCATAGCGCCTCAAAAAAAGAATGAACTGAGAAACAAAGTTTTTGGCAACGCTTTTATTGACAGTTAGTAATTTAATTATACCTTTGCCGCGTATTAAGATAAAGACAGGAAGGTATGAAAGAGTATGTAACACGGGACGAAACGGGGAAAAGTTTGAACTTCATTGAGCAAATCGTCCGGAAAGAGGTGGCGGAGGGTAAAAACGGCGGACGTGTACAGACCCGTTTCCCTCCCGAACCGAACGGCTACCTCCACATCGGCCATGCCAAAGCCATCTGCCTGGATTTCGGAATCGCCGAAAAATACGGCGGCACGTGCAACCTACGCTACGACGACACCAATCCCACACGCGAAGATACGGAATATGTAGATGCCATTCAGGAAGATATCCGGTGGCTGGGTTTCCGGTGGGAGAAAATTCACTATGCCTCGGACTATTTCCGGCAGTTGTTCGATTTCGCCCTCTCGCTGATCCGGCGGGGACATGCCTACGTGGACGAACAGACCTCGGAACAGATTGCCGAACAGAAAGGAACGCCGACGCAGCCGGGCAAGGACAGCCCCTACCGGAACCGTCCGCCGGAGGAAAGCCTCGACCTTTTCCTGCGGATGAACAACGGCGAGTTTGAAGAAGGCCGCATGACCCTGCGGGCGAAGATCGACATGGCCTCGCCCAACATGCACTTTCGCGACCCGATTATCTACCGGATCATCAAGTGGCCGCATCACCGCACCGGAACCCACTGGAAAGTTTACCCGATGTACGACTTCGCACACGGACAGAGCGATTATTTCGAAGGCGTGACCCATTCGCTCTGTACGCTGGAATTTGAAGTACACCGCCCCCTGTACGACTATTTCATCCACCTGCTGAAAGACGGCGACTACCGTCCGTACCAGACGGAATTTAACCGCCTGAACCTGACCTATACCCTGATGAGCAAGCGGAAACTGCTGCAACTGGTCGATAAAAAGCTGGTCGGCGGCTGGGACGACCCGCGGATGCCGACCCTCTGCGGCCTCCGCCGGTGCGGTTATACGCCCTCGTCCATCCGGAAGTTCATCGACCGGATCGGCTACACCAAATACGACGGCACCGTTGACATCGCCCTGCTCGAACACACCGTGCGCGAGGACTTGAACGCGACGGCGCGGCGCGTGGCGGCCGTGCTTCATCCCGTGAAACTGATCCTCACCAATTATCCCGAAGGAAAGGTCGAGAGGATGGAGTCGGTGAACAATCCCGAAGACCCGTCTGCCGGAACGCATGAAATTGCCTTCTCGCGCGAGCTGTACATCGAAAGAGATGATTTTATGGAAGAGGCGCCGAAAAAATATTTCCGCCTCACGCCGGGACAGGAAGTGCGTCTGCGGTGCGCCTATATCGTAAAATGTACGGGCTGCCGGAAAAACGCAGCCGGCGAGGTGGAAGAAGTATATGCGGAGTATGACCCGCAGACCAAAAGCGGTATGCCGGAAAGCAACCGCAAGGTCAGGGGCACGATTCACTGGGTTTCCACCGCCCATGCGCTGCCGGCCGAGGTACGGCTGTATGACCGCCTGTTTCTGGTGGAAAACCCCTCCGAAGAAAAAGACCGGGAGTTGGAGGAGATATTAAATCCCGATTCGCTCCAAACGCTGACGAACTGCTTCGTCGAAGCAGACCTGGCGCAGGCCAAGCCCTACGATCATTTCCAGTTCCAGCGCATCGGCTATTTCAACCTCGACCCCGACAGCGTCGGCGGACGGCTCGTCTTCAACCGGACCGTCTCGCTGAAAGATACCCGGAGCAAGAAAGTAAATGCGTAAGCCCAACTTAAAACCGAATTTCCAATGGACGAAATGAAATATATACTACAGCGTTATTCCCTGATGGAAAGCAGCGGCACGGAAACGTATTTTGATGCGGACGAGATTGTCGATTTACTGGATTATTTTGAAGAATCGGGCGATTTCGATCATTACGAAAAGGTGCTGGACCTGGGGTGTAAGTTGCATCCCGAAAACCAGGACATCAAGATACGGATATGCCGCGCGTTAATCTATCGCGAGGAATATGACACGGCGCTCCGGACGATTGAGCGTATCGGCGACGCGGATGACTCGGAACTGAACCTGCTGAAAATGGAATGTTTCTGCGCATTAGGCCGTTTCGACGAAGTCTGGGCGTTTGTCGAAGAAAAGCAGGCGGAAAAGAGCGGAGAACTGGAAGATATTTTCGAGTACCTAGCGCAAGTCATGAACGAACTGGACCACCTCGACGAGGCCCATACGCTTCTTCAGCGCGGGCTGGCGCTCTTCCCCGAAAACCCGATCCTGAAGGAGGAATACTGCTACTACCTGGAGATGCAGGGACGGGCACAGGAGGCGTTGCCGATTTGCAGCGAACTGCTTGATGAAGACCCTTATTCAGTGGACTACTGGTACATGCAGGGACGGCTCTTCTTCATGGAGGGTGATTTCGACAAGGCCATTGATGCCTTTGACTTTGCCCTGGCCTGCGACGATTCGGACGTCGAAATCAAAGTGATGAAAGCCTATAGCCTGTTCATGAGCGAGCATTATGAAAAGGCGATTGACGTCTATCTGGAATTGCTGTCCGACGGCCACTTCAGCCGGAACATCCTCCAGCCTTACCTGGCAGAATGTTACATGAAATCGGAACACTTTGAACAGGCTTATGCCATCTTCAAGGACTTGTTTGAAGACACCGACATCGCCCGGGAACTGGAGCTATACAAGAATTACATCCGCTGCTGTCTCGAAACCGGACGCGAAAGCGAGGCCAACGAAATCCTGCCGGAAATGGCCGCCCGTTTCCCGGAAGACCTGTTGCGGCTCGCCTTGCAGGCCTTTGTTCACTTGGCCGCGGGAGAGCAGGACGAAGCCGTCGATATCATCGCACAAATCCTGGACACCGTCTATCAGGCGTCCGTTCAGGGAAACAGCATGTCGGAGATAATGAAACACATGCGCGGTCTGGGGCAACCCGTGAAACAGATCATTGAAGAGATTCACCGTTTGATAGCGCCGCAGGCGAAGAGGTCATACCAACCCGTCCATCAGGCGGTGAACAGCCTGATCGAGGGCGACATGAAACTCTTTTGCAAACGGTACGCCAAATGTCCACCCGAGATGGTTGCCGGCTATCTGCGCCTGATATGCTCGGTGGTGCGGAGATTTCCGGACGAATCGCGGACAAAGACCGGCTTTCTGCTGGCCAAAGAGATTCATCCCCAGCCGGCCGAGTGGGTCGCTTCGGATCAAC
>JAISOP010000162.1 GCA_031275525.1 Tannerella sp. | reverse complement strand
ATTTCCCTTCTTTGCCTGGTACTCGTACGAAACCGCCTGTAGCACGAAGCACAGCAGAATCAGCATCCAGACCCAATAGGCACCACCGAAACTGGTGGAATAGAACAGCGGGAAAGAGGCAAAAAACGCGCCGCCAAAGGTGACCAGCGTCGTAAAGGTAAATTCCCATTTGCGTCCCGTCGAGTTGAGCAACGCTTTTTGTTGCAACTCCGTTTTACCGATCGTGAACAGCAACGACTGTCCGCCTTGTACGAACAACAGGAATACCAGCAGTGCGCCCAGCAGCGACACCAGAAACCACCAGTAATGTTGTAAAAGATAGGTAATATCCATGATTATATGTTTTAATGATTATTATTCACCGGCTGTTTGAGGGCCTTTTTTGATGGTCTTCACCATAATACCCAGTTCCGCAACCAGCAGCACCGTAAACAGGATCAGGAAGAGAAAGAAAGTCACCTGTACGGACGATGCATTCAGCCTGGAAACAGCCGCCGTTACAGGCAGGATGTCCTGGATCACCCACGGCTGGCGTCCCACTTCGGCCACCACCCATCCGGCCTGCGATGCGATGTAAACCAGCGGGATGGACCAGAGCGAAACGAATTGCAGCCATCGTTTGTCCTCCAACTTATTCTTGTACGACAAGACCGTCACGACGATAAAGAGCAGGATAAAGAATCCGCCCAGGATGACCATCACCCGGAAAGCGTAGAAGGTCAGGCTGACCGGCGGTATAAGGTCACCCGGATCCTTTATGTAACCGTAACCGAAATACTCGAAATTGTCGTTCAGCGTCGCCAGATGAGCCTTGGCCGCATCTTCATCCCGGTTTTTCTTCGCCGTACGGTACTCGGCCAACGCCGTGATAGCCGTTTGTCCACGGGCTATTTTCTCCCGGGCCGAAAGCGCCGTCGCACCGGAAGACGTCTTATAGCCCCCTTCAATCAGGTTCGTAATACCCGGCACATACCCGTTGAGGTCGCGTTCGGCAAAAAACGACAGCATCTTGGGTATATCCATCTTGAAAAGGAACGGGTTGACGCCATCGTTGTAGCTTTCCTTGGCCGGGTTCAGCACGCCGATACCCACCAGGCCGACACCGTTACCACCCTCGTAAAGCCCTTCCATGGCAGCCAGTTTCATCGGCTGTTTCTGCGCCACTTGATAAGCGGAACCGTCGCCCGTCCACAGGGTCAGCAGCGAGGCTGCCAGACCGAAAACGGAAGCCACCTTAATGCTGCGCAGGGCAAAGGCCGTCTCCCTTTTCTTCAGCAGATACCAGCTGGAAATACCGACCACCACCACCGCGCCCAGTATCCATCCGGAGAGCACCGTATGGAAGAACTTGTTGATGGCTACCGGCGAAAGCGCTACGGCAAAGAAATCCGTCATTTCGTTACGCACAGCGTCCGGATTGAAGTGCATCCCTGCCGGATACTGCATCCAGGCGTTCGCGACCAGGATCCATAGCGCGGACAGCGTGGCGCCGCCGATGGTCAGCCACGTCGAGGCCAGGTGAAACCCCTTGCTCACCTTGTTCCAGCCGAAGAACATCACCGCAATGAACGTCGCTTCCATAAAGAACGCCACCACGCCTTCGATAGCCAGCGGCGCCCCAAAAATATCACCCACGAACCAGCTGTAATTAGACCAGTTCGTCCCAAACTCGAACTCCAGGATTAAACCTGTAGCCACGCCAATGGCAAAATTGATTCCGAACACTTTCATCCAAAACCGGGCAGTTGTTTTCCAATATTCTTTCCCCGTTTTGTAATAAATGGTTTCCATAATGGCCTGGATAATACCCAGCCCCAATGTCAAGGGAACAAAAAGCCAGTGGTAAATGGCCGTCAGGGCGAATTGCGCCCTCGACCAATCAATCAGAGAATTGTCAATACTTGCAATCATATTCATATAGTTTTTAAGGAATAATAGCTCTATCTACTAATTCGGAGGAAACGTACTCCTCTTGCTCGCTACGCGTGTCAAACTGTCCCAGGAAACGGGGGAAAAAGAAAGGTTTCAACAAGCAAAACATGATAAACAGTTTTATCAAAATGATACACCACAGTGTTTTCCCCACCGTCATACTCCGGAAACCGTCCACATAAAAACGGAATACCCGCCACAGTATAGATTCATTTTTCATGACTTATCCTGCTATTTTTTTTAATTTCCGTTGCAAATATAAACAGGAAAATCATTCTTCAAAGCATCTTTTTCATAAAAAAACGGAAATCACCTGTTTTCATTCCCGGCGGTTCATTCTTTTTTTGAGGCGTGATGCATTTTGCGTATCCCTTTGTCTTCCATTTCAATCAAAAGAATGAACCGGGAAGCCGGCTTCCCTAATGCATGGAAGTCGGCTTCCCTAATGCATGGAAGTCGACTTCCCTAATGCATGGAAGTCGACTTCCCTAATGGCGGTCTGATACAGAGCGGTTTGAGAAATGGAACAACCTCTTCATCCGCAGGCCGCCGTGGGGGGGGATGAAAATTCTCCATTCTCCATTCCCATAGCGCTTCAAACAAAGAATGAACCTTCCCGCCACGAAGGGCATTTATCCCCAATAGTAATGAGGAAGATGTTAACATATCCCCACATATTGCGATTGTACACCCTTGATGCCTGCCGTACCTTTGCACCGGTTTTATACAAGTATTTTATGAATTATTACAGATGGATTTTTTTTGCGGGCTACCTTCTCTTATTTATGTCAGTTACATCCAATGCTCAAAGCATAAGCGGCGTGGTAACAAGTTGTGCCGATAAACAGCCTCTGGCAGGCGTTACCGTGAGGATCGCCGGAACAAACACCGGCGGCGCAACCGATCATTACGGAAAATATCTTATTTCCAGTCCGGCCTCAAAGCAGGGCGGGGAATATACCCTTGAATTTTCGTTTATAGGGATGGAAACCGTCCGGAAGGACGTCCACCTCTCGCCTGAAGCCGGGGCGGGGAAGATAGATATATGTATGGAAGAGAAGTCGGCGCAACTGGACGAAGTGGTGGTCGAGGCCAAATCGCCGGTACAGCGCGTGAAGGAATCTTCCTTTAATGTGGTGGCCATCGACGCGAAGAGTTTGCAGAATACGACGCTCGACCTGGCACATGCCATGAGCAGGGTGTCGGGCGTGAAGATACGCGAATCGGGCGGGTTGGGTTCCGACCTGCACTTCTCGCTCAACGGCTTTTCGGGACGGCATGTCAAGTTTTTCCTGGACGGCGTGCCAATGGAAGGCATGGGGGCCTCTTTCCAGATCAACAACATCCCCGTCAACCTGGCCGAGCGGATTGAGATCTATAAAGGGGTGGTGCCGGTGGGGTTCGGCGCCGATGCGATCGGCGGAGCGGTGAACATCGTCACCAACCGGCAGCGCCGGACGTTCGTCGATGCGTCTTATTCCTATGGCTCGTTCAATACGCACCGCTCGTCGGTCAACGCCGGCTATACGGCTAAAAACGGATTCATGGTCGAATTGAGTGCCTTCCAGAACTATTCGGATAATGATTATTGGATAGAAAACGCGGTCAAGGATTTGGAAACGGGACAGATCAACAGTGATAAGGTGGAACGTATCAAACGCTTTCACGACGCGTATCACAACGAAACGGTGATCCTGCGGACGGGATTCGTGAACCGGCCGTTTGCCGACCGGCTGGTCCTGAGCCTCAACGCCGGGAAGGTGTACAAAGAAACCCAAAACGGCGTGCGACAGGACGTCGTTTACGGTCAGAAACACAGCCGGGGCGAAACCCTGATGCCTTCGTTCCAGTACGTGAAACGAAACCTTTTCATCACAGGGTTGGACGTAAACCTGACGGCCAATTACAACCAAAACCTGACGCACAATATAGATACCGCAACCTTTGAATACAACTGGCGCGGCGAATCGAAATATGCCGGCGGGAAAATCGGCGAACAGCGTTACCAGGACTCGGAGTACGAAAATAAAAACGGAAATATGACCTTCACGGCGCATTACCGTATCAACGAATATCATTCGCTGATACTGAACAACGTGTTTTCATCCTTCGACCGCAACACCCGCTCCTCGCCCGATGCCACCCTGCTGGCTACCGATACCATGCCCAAGGTGTCGCAGAAAAACGTGGCCGGGCTGTCCTATAAACTGAACTTCGAGAACCGGTGGAACGTGTCCCTTTTCGGGAAACATTACCTCCAGTACAGCAAAGGCCCCAAAGACGTTTCGACCGATACGGGCCACACGAGCTACGCGATCTTCAGCGAAACATTCACCGCTACGGGCTACGGCATTGCCGGTACTTATTTCTGGAAAGATTTGCAGGGCAAGCTCTCCTACGAAAAGACCTACCGGTTGCCCACCGACAACGAACTTTTCGGCAATGAAGAACTTGAACGCGGTTCGACCGGCCTGAAAGCCGAAAACAGCGACAATTACAATCTCAATTTGTCCTACAGCCACGATTTCAACCGGACGCACTTCCTTTATATTGACGCGGGCTACATCCTGCGCAACACGAAGGATTACATCCGCCGCGTCACCGACAGCTATTCGGGCAAATACTACGCCTCGCACGTCAATCACGGCTATGTACGCAACGTCAGCCTGGAAGGGGAAATCCGCTATTCGTACAAAAATATCGTCTCCGCAGGCCTGAACGCCACCTCCCAGAACATCCGCGACAACGAACCGGAAACGATGGGCGCCTCGGCCAGTACGACCTATCATGCACGGATGCCGAATATCCCGTACTTTTTCGCTTCCGGCGACCTCGAATATGTGTGGAAAAATTTCCTCCGCAAAACCAACCACCTGAGTTTCGGCTATAACGGCAATTACGTACACGAATTCCCGCTCTATTCCGAACGCCACGGCGCGACGTCCAAAAGAGTGGTGCCGACCCAGTTTTCGCACGACCTCAGCCTCACCTATACCCTCGGAAACGGACGCTACAATATCACGGCAGAGTGTAAAAACCTGACCGACGAAAAACTGTACGACAATTTCAGTCTGCAGAAACCCGGAAGGGCTTTCTATCTCAAGGTGAGATATTTTATTAATTTTTTAGTAGATCACAAGTAAGTTGAATTTTAAATTATCAGCAAAATGAAGAAGAATGTATTTTTAAGTTTAGTGGCGGTGAGCGCCTTTTTTGCCGTATCCTGCGACAAGAACAGTAACGGCGGCGAAGAGCCGATAATCGAAGACCCGACGGTCGAAGACAAAGGCTCGTACATCATTGCCGCATCCAGCGACGAGGCTGCCTATCTGTTGCAGACCGACAAACTGGACGAGGGCGAACTGACCATCGTCGAGGCAGGCGCTGAGACCGAATCGGCTACGGCATGGATTTTTATGCCCAACCAAAAGTATCTCTACCGGCTGGTTTATAACCAGGGCAATCCCGGCATCGGATCGTCCTACATCCTGGACGAACAGGGGAAAATCAAGGAACGGGGCGTCAAGTTTGAAATCACCAACCGCTTCACGACCTACGGCCCTTACGGTTCAACGATCGTCACCGCGGCTGCCGGCGCCACTAAGATGGCGGACGAGGCAGGCAATCTCCAGCAGGGAGTGACGTTCACCATCCTGGATACCGAAGCCCAGACCCTGAATACGAAAACCATTTCGACCGAAAACTACCTCGGCACCGGCGAATACGTCACCTTTTCGGGCATCGTGGACGTCAACGGCAAACTGTTTACCGCCGTCTGTCCGATTGGCCTCAGCGCCTACGGGGTGGCGCAGGGAGTCCCGGGGGAGCCTTATACCAACGCCACCGTTTACCCCGACAGCGTCTGGGTAGCCATCTTCAGCAGTACGAACTTTGAAAACCCCAAAATCTTGCGTGACGACCGCCTGAGCTATGCCAGTTCGCGTTTCCGTTCGCAATTTTACTCCAATATTGCTGCCGACGACCGGGATAATATCTACGTCTTTTCGTCGGCCTACGATAGCAAGACGACCAAAAAATCGGGCGTCATACGCATCAATGCGGGAACAGAAGAGTTTGACAAAGACTATTATTTCGACATCCAGACGGCAGCCGGGGGGAACCACCTGTTCAAGGTATGGTACGTATCGGGAGATTACTTCCTGCTCCAGATGTACACCACCGAAACCGTCACGGCAATGGGCGACACGAGAAAACTGGCCGTGATCAACGTCGCCTCCCAAACGCTGACCTGGGTCACGGGCCTGCCGGAGCTTGACCTGATCGGCAGTTTCGGCAGCACGCCCCATATCGAAGGCGAAACCGTTTACATGCCGGTCGTCGAGGCCGCCCCCGAAGGCCAGACCGCCGGCCAGCCCGCCATCTACGCCATCGACGTGAAAACGGCCGTCGCCACGAAAGGCGTCGTCGTGACCTGCACCAGCATCGGCGCCGTAGGAAAACTGTACCCGTTAGAATGATACAATTATGGTTAAGCTATTCATTGACTTTATCCAGTTCCTGAACACCCTGGCGCCGTTGCTCACGGCGCTGGGCGTTCTGACCCTGCTGGCTGTTTTACTGTCGAAATCCATCAAACGACATGCGACGGTCTATTACCTCGTCTTTGCCGTACCCTTTGCCTTAGTCGCGATTCCTTTTATCGGCAGGCTGTTGGGAATGGAAGGGCTTAGTTTCCGGATCCCCTTTATGAGCGGCCTCACGAGGGATTATATCCATGCGGGGACGCTGGGTTTCCCCCTGCTGGTTATCATCATGTACACGGGCGCTTTGAATCCTAAAAACCCGTATGTGAAAAAACTGCTCGCCATACGCAAGGAACTGTCCATCCTGTCGGGCTTCCCGATACTGACGCATTCCCTGATTCGCTTCACGAGCGGTTTGAATGCCCTCCAATTTTTCACCCATCAGGAGGAATATCTGGCAAGCGGAAGAGTAACCAACGTACTGGGCGCAGGCATATCGAATTTCAGTTTTGTGCTGGGCCTCCTGCTGCTGGCGCTGTTCCTTCCGCTGTGGATCACCTCTTTCGATTCCGTCCGCAAACGCATGGGAAGCGCCGGGTGGAAGAAATTGCAGCGATGGTCCTACGTCCTGTATGCCCTGCTGTTCATCCATGCCATCGGCATACAGACCGGTTCCATGCTGAATCCCAGGGGAGGCAGAGGGGCGCATCCTGCGGCAACGGAAGTAAGCGCAACGGAGAGCGGCGTGGCGTCGGAGGTCCGTAGCGCAGAAAACCAGGGCGTGCAGCAGCGAACGGGAGACCGTGAACGCGGCGGCAACGGCGACGCCACGCCGTCAACCGGTCGGCGTGGCGGCAACCGGCCCGAAACGGCCAGTCCGGGAGGAAGCGGCTCCCCCACCGGAACCGTCGCTCCATCCGGCGGCGGACGTCCGCCAACCTGGAGTTTTACCGACATCAAGGTCGGTTCGCAGACGCGGCAGTACATACATATCGCCTCCCTTCTCCTGATTTTCGGGTCGTACCTGTATCTCCGGCTGAGAAAAGCCAAACAGGATGCCGCCAAAAGACGGAATATACATTAAAGAGAATTCAATGATTCAAAGATTCAAAAAAACGAGCCTTTTGAATCTTTGAATCATTGAATCTTTGAATCTGCCTTTCTTCCCCTCCCCACGCTACGCTACGCTCCGCTGAGAAAGAAAAAGTGGTCCGCGAATGCACGCGAATGAACGTGAATAAATGATTCGCGGATATTCGCGTGCATTCGCGGACCTTTTCTTTTTTTCTGCGTAGC
>JAISOP010000155.1 GCA_031275525.1 Tannerella sp. | reverse complement strand
AGATTCGAACTTGGACAAACAGAACCAAAACCTGTTGTGCTACCGTTACACCATGAGACATCCACTAAAACAATAATTCACTATAGCGGTGCAAAGGTGAGGATTTTATTTCACACTTGCAACTATTTTAAGACCAAGGGTCATTTGGCAATCAGCAAAAAGTAGTTTTTCTTGCCGCGCTGGAGCAACAAATATTTGTTGTTCAACAAATTTTGAGTGTGAATCAGTTGTTCCGGTTCGGTCAGTTTTTCCTTGTTCAAACTGACGCCACCGCTTTGTACCAGTTTGCGCATCTCGCCTTTGGAAGGGAACACAGCCGCTTTTTCCGTGCAAAGGTCGATTGCTTTGATACCGCCGGCCAGTTCGTCGCGCGAAATTTCGAACTGCGGAACACCTTCAAACACGGCCAGTAAGGTGTCTTCATCCAGTTTTTTCAATGTTTCGGAAGTCGAGTTCCCAAACAAAATACCGGACGCTTCCACCGCCGCATCGTAATCTTCCTGCGAATGTACCAGGACGGTTACCTCCCTGCTCAGGCGTTTCTGTAACGGTCGCAAATGCGGCGCCGCAGCCTGTTCCTTTTCTATCTCAGCTATTTCTTCCCGGCTTAAGGCGGTGAAAATCTTGATGTATTTGGCGGCGTCATCGTCGCTCACGTTCAGCCAGAACTGGTAAAATTTGTAGGGCGATGTATAGCGACGGTCCAGCCAGACGTTGCCGGATTCCGTTTTGCCGAATTTTCCGCCGTCGGCCTTGGTGATTAGCGGGCAGGTCAACGCAAACGCTTCTCCGCCTGTTTTGCGGCGAATCAGTTCCGTACCGGTTGTGATGTTTCCCCACTGGTCGGAACCGCCCATTTGCAAGCGGCAGCCTTCGTGCTCATATAGATACAGAAAATCGTAGCCCTGCAACAGTTGGTAGGAAAATTCCGTAAAGGACATACCCGTTTTGGATTCGGAACTCAGCCGCTTTTTGACGGAATCTTTGGCCATCATGTAATTGACGGTAATCATTTTTCCAATGTCGCGGATGAAATTCAGGAACGTATAGTCTTTCATCCAGTCGTAGTTATTGACTAATTTGGCGGCATTGGGCACGTTTGACTCAAAATCGAGAAACCGCGCCAACTGTTTTCCAATGCAGTGCTGATTATGCCTCAAAATGGATTCGTCCAGCAGGTTACGTTCGGCAGACTTCATGGAAGGGTCGCCAATCATACCTGTGGCGCCGCCAATCAGGGCAATCGGCCGGTGACCGGCACGCTGGAAATGCCTCAACATCATCACACTCACCAAATGACCGATATGCAACGAATCGGCTGTCGGATCAATTCCTACATACGCCGAAGTCATTTCCTTTTGCAATTGTTCTTCCGTACCGGGCGTCATGTTGTGAATCATGCCCCTCCATCTTAATTCTTCAACTAAATTCACTGTTTAAAAGGCTTATTTATTGGTGCGCAAAGATACAACAAATTATTTTTTTTGCAAGATGTATTTTTTTTTCAGGAAATCCGTACATTTGCGCAATGTGTACACACACCATGCAAAAGGCATGAAAAGATAGACGTACAAGACAGGTTTGATAATAATCATACGGGAAAAGGGATAAAATTGTGATGCTTTCATGAAAAAGAATGCGACAAAAAAAACAAAGAAAACAAACTGCCGGATTGTGGATATTGCTGCGATGGCCGGCGTTTCGACCGGGACGGTGGACCGTGTATTGCACAACCGGGGAAATGTTTCAGAGGAAGCGCGGGAAAAAATACAACAGGCGATAGCGGAAACCAGCTATCCGTCCAGTCGGGTGTCCGCTTCGCCTGTAGCCGGAAAGCCCTGCCGCATCCTCTCGCTTATCCCCGCCTTTTTGCCGGGCGAATACTGGTCTAAAGTCAATGAGGGCATCCGCAAGGCCGAGCGAGAGTATGCCAGCTTCCATGTGGAAGTCAAACAACTCCCCTTTGACCAGTACGATAAAAAAAGTTTTGACACGCTCATCCGGTCAATCAAGCAAATGGATGTACAGGGAGTCATTATTGCCACCCTGTTCGGGAAAAGCGTTTTGCGGCTGGCGCAATGGCTTGACAAACAGAAAACGCCCTACGTTTTAATCGATGCCTGGGTGGAGGGCACAAATTGCCTGGCCTATAACGGGCCGGATTCCTTCCAGTCGGGCTATGTCGGGGGCCGACTACTGCTTGAGCGAATCCGGAAGGATGACAATGTCATTATTTTTAATGTGATGGACCATACGCGTTTCGAGTCAACACAATGCGCCCGGCGCGAAGAGGGCTTCCGGAGCTACCTGTCCGAAGCCGGTTTCCAGGGTGAGATTCGTCTCGCCTTCCTACTGGCCAAATCCCCCTGGAAAAACGAACAGTTGCTGAACCGTCTTATCCGGCCGCAGAACCGGTTTGGGGGCGGCATCCTGTTCAATTCGCGGGTAGGTATGGTCGCCTCCTGGTTTCTCAAGCGGGAGAAGTTCGATTTCGCGCTTGTCGGCTATGACGCCATCAAAATCAATATTCCCTATCTGAAAAACGGCATCGTTTCGCACCTGATTGCGCAGCATCCCGAAGAGCAGGGATACAACAGCGTGAAAGCGCTGTTTTATCACCAGGTCAACCAGCCGGTTAAAAAGATGAATTTCATGCCCATCGACATCCTGGTGAAGGAAAACATCGACTATTATACGAATTATTATACGAATCATATATAAACATCATTTTTTATGGCAAACTTATTTGATATAAAAGACCGCGTAATCCTGTTGACCGGAGGGTGCGGGATTCTGGGCGGATGCATGGCCAGACACCTGGCCGGCGAAGGCGCCCGTGTAGTGATTTTGGACCGGAACGTGGAAGGCGGTAGCCGGCTGGCGGCCGAAATCCGGGAAACCGGCGGAGAAGCGCTTTTCCTGGAAACGAACGTGCTTGACAAGGCAACGCTCGAGCGGAACAAACAGGACATTGTGGCGGCGTACGGACGGATTGACGTGCTGATTAACCTGGCCGGCGGCAACATGGCCGGGGCGACGATTCCGCCGGACAGGACGTTTTTTGACCTCGACCTCGACGCCTTCCGCAAGGTTGTTGACCTCAACCTTTTCGGTACGGTATTGCCGACGATGGTCTTTGCGGGGGTGATGGTGGCGCAGAAGAAAGGCAGCATCATCAATGTCTCGTCCGAGTCGGCGCTACGTCCGCTGACGCGCGTCGTGGGTTACGGATGCGCCAAGGCAGCCGTCAGCAACTTTACGCAGTACATGGCCGGCGAACTGGCCATCAAGTTTGGCGAGGGACTGCGCGTGAACGCCATTGCGCCGGGTTTTTTCCTGACGGAACAAAACCGTGCCCTGATGACCAACCCCGACGGCACACCGTCCGACCGCTGCAAAACGGTCCTGGCGCATACGCCCTTTAACCGTCTCGGACGTCCCGAAGAACTGCTGGGCACCGTCCAGTGGCTGGCCAGCGAAGCATCGGCCTTCGTCACCGGCACGGTGACGCCGGTGGATGGCGGGTTCGATGCTTTTTCGATTTAAATAACCGGATCACAGAAAGAAGAAACAATGGAATTGAAGAAAAAGTATCAATGGGCGCTGGTCGTTCCCACCAGTATGGGCGTCCGCCTGACCCCGATCGCACAGGGACAGCCGGTACACAAGAGTGACCAACTGCTGATGCAGGCCACCAGCGCCGAGACCAATGTGGCAAGCGTCCCCGCTTACCTGGGACTTCCCGTGAAGGTGTTGACCACCTTCGTCAAGGGCAGCCCGGTAGCACAGTTTATCAAGGACAACCTGGGCAGCCGCCATTTGGCGTATGAGGGGAAAGAAGTCGAACAGGGCGGGCCGTGGGGCTACCGCCACCAGATTAACATTGCCGACAGCGGTTTCGGTGCGCGTGGGCCGCGCGTGTGGAACGACCGCAGTGGCGAAGTGGGACGCACGCTGAACGTGAACGATTTTGACCTTGACCGCCTCTTCGGGCAGGAAGGCGTGCAGATACTGCATCTCTCCGGCCTGATTGGCGCCCTGTCGCCCGAAACGAGCCGCTTCTGCCTCGAACTGGCGCGTGCCGCACGGAAATATGGCACAAGGATTGCGTTTGACCTGAACTACCGCGCCTCCTTCTGGAAAGGACGCGAAGAGGAGTTGCACGGCATCTTTGCCGAAATCGCCTCTCTTTCGGACATCCTGGTCGGCAATGAAGAAGACTTCCAACTCTGTCTCGGCATGGAAGGCCCGGAAGCCGGCGGCATGGCGCTGACCGCGAAGATCGACCGTTTCAAGGGCATGATTCGCAACGTCAAGAAAGCCTTCCCGGAGACCTCCGTTTTTGCTACGACCCTGCGCGAGGTGGTCAACGCCAACAGTCACCTGTGGGGCGCCATCCTGCTCGAAGGCGACGAATGGCACGTCGTCGAACCGCGTCCCATCCACGTGCTCGACCGCATCGGCGGGGGCGACGGCTTTGTCGGTGGACTGCTCTACGGCATCCTGAAGGGCTGGGAACCGGAAAAATGGGTTCAGTTCGGATGGGCGACCGGCGCACTGGCCACCACCTTCCTGACCGACTACGGGCAGCCGGCCGACGAAGACCAGCTCTGGAGCATCTGGGGCGGCAACGCACGAGTGCTCAGGTGAGAGGCCGAGATGGAGATTCAAAGCAACGGGGAAGGGATTCAATCCTGTTCCCCGTTTTTTTTTAAACAGCCAATGAGCAAGGAAACCGAAACGCATCCCGTCAGGTGAAACAGTTGGAATGCATACTCGTTGACGTTCCTAATGCATGAACGGATGCGTTCCTAATGCATGAACGGCGACGTTCCTAATGCATGAACGGCGACGTTCCTAATGCATGAACGGCGGCGTTCCTAATGCATGAACGGCGGCGTTCCTAATGCATGAACGGCGGCGTTCCTAATGCATCATGGAAGCCGACTTCCCTAATGCATGGAAGCTGACTTCCCTAATGCATGGAAGCCGGCTTCCCTAATGCATGGAAGTCGACTTCCCTAATGCAGGGAAGCCGGCTTCCCTCATGCAGGGAAGTCGGCTTCCCGAATGGCGGTCTGTATTACAGGTCTTTACGGTTACTGTACCGGTGGAAAGAAGACGGGAGAGTGGAAGAAATCCACGAAGTGATGCGCAGCATGTATCGTAAGGGGCCGGGCCGGGCGTCTTCCATACGCCCGTTCGAAATGCTCCCCAGATAAGAATAGGCCCTCTGCATCAAGAAATTTCCGTATATTTGTTGCCGGTAATTTTAAAGTTCATAAAAATAATGTTCCAAACCTTCATAAAAGGAACCTTAGACAAGGTTCCGGAAATTTCAGGGTATTTTATAAGGCGCTTACAGCAGGAGGGGGTATCCAATGTGTCCAATTGAGTATGCGATGTCAACAATCGAAACGATCCGTCAACGCCGTTCTGTCCGCAGTTATACCGGCGAGGCGCTGAGCAGTGAACATGCAGGCCGGATTGTAAACTATATCGCCGGATTGCAGGCGCCTTTCGGGGCGGAAGCGCGTATCCGGCTGATTCATACCCTGGGCGGCGACGCCAAACCCGTGAAACTGGGAACTTACGGCTGGATTGGCGGGGCAAAGGATTACCTTCTCCTGATCCACAAGAAAGGGACGCTGGCCGAAGAAGGCGCCGCCTATCTGTTTGAACAGGTTCTGCTTTACTGTACCGGGCTTGGTTTGGGAACGTGCTGGCTGGGAGGTTCGTTTAGCCGGAAAGATTTTGGCAGGCAGGTGGATATGGAACCGGATGAGCGGTTGAAAATCGTTTCCCCGGTGGGCTATGCGAGTGATAGAAAGCGATGGGTCGAGACCTGGATCGTGGGCGCAGAGAAGAATCACCGCTCACGTAAGCCGTTTGGAGCGAATTTCTTTCACGGGAATTTCTCGAAGCCGCTGACCGAAGAGGCGGCGGGGATCTATGCCCTGCCGCTGGAGATGGTTCGCCTGGCGCCGTCGGCCAATAACAAACAATCCTGGCGCGTGAGGCTTGAGGGCAACGTGCTGCATTTTTACCGAACCTTTTCATACGGTTTTGCGGCCATAGACCTGGGCATCGCCCTGTGTCATTTTGGGGAAACGTGCCGGGAAACAGGCATTGCCGGGCATTTTGAAGTGGTGAACGCGCCCCGGGAAAAAGAAGCCCAATACGCCGTCTCCTGGATTGGAGAAACAAAGAATGAAAGAATATGAATACAGCGCTTTTTCAATTTTTACGCGAACTCAGGGAAAACAATCACCGGGAATGGTTTCAGGCCAACAAGAAACGATACGACACACTGCTTGGGGAGTATGCCGGCCAATTGCAGCAACTGATTGACCGTATTGCCGCGTTCGACCCCGAAATTGCCGGGCTGGAGGCGAAAAGTTGCATTTTCCGCATCTACCGCGACCTCCGTTTCTCCCCCGACAAAACGCCCTACAAGACTCACCTCGGCGCCTATATCGCCGCCTGTGGCGGAAAGGCCAGCGACTATGCGGGTTATTACGTCCACCTGGAACCGGACAACGCTTTTCTTTCCGGCGGCGTATGGTGTCCGCCGCCGCCTTTGCTGAAAAAACTGAGGCAGGATATTTACGACAGTATGGACGAGTTTCTGGATATTATCGAAAACAAACGCTTCAAGGCCGTCTATCCGGCGCTCGAAGGCGGGATGCTGAAACGGGTACCTGCCGGCTTCCCGGCCGATTATATCTATGGCTATATCCTCAAGCAGAAAGATTTCGTCGTCTCCTCGGCCAAACCGGATGCCTTTTTCTGTACGGAAAACTGGATGGAGCGGGCGGCGGAAGATTTCAAGCTGTTGCAACCCTTCAACCGGTTCCTGAATTATTCGGTGGGCGAATTATACGGCAAGGCGTAAATCCGGCGGGAGAGATGAAGCTATCGATTGGTCGGAGGCTTTTCTGCCGCAGGGGATACGGGGTACATTCGCCTTTTGTATTCAACCTGATTACCCGTGTCATTGAGGAACGGTGTCCGTATTATTTCTACCATGACCTGGCCGCCGTATGGCGGCAACTGCTTCACAGCGACCAAACCCTCCTCCTGCAAGGCCGGCAGGTCTCCCTCCGGCGCCTTTTCCGTAAACAGGGCATCACCCGGCGGGAAGGCCAATTCCTGTTCCGCCTGGCGAACTACTGCAAACCCCGTTTCATCCTGGCCCTCGGCTCTTCCATGGGTCTAGTTCCGCTGAGCCTGACCGGTTATGCCTCCGGTGTGCATTGCATTGCGCTGGAAAGCGATCCCGGTTTGGCCGCCGCCGCGCGTATGCTGTTTTCCCAAAGGACACATTCCCGCGTCGAAATCCGAACCGGCGCCTGCGAGAAGCTATTTCCGGAAGCGCTGGAGGCGTTTCGGCAGATAGACTGTCTTTTTTTGAGTAAGCAACCGGACGCGACATCCTTGGCGGCCCTTTTCCATCAAAGCTTGTCCCGCATACATGACGAATCCGTCTGTATCGTGGAAGGCATCCGCACTTCTTCCGCCAAATACCGCCTGTGGCAACAATGCTGCCGCCATCCGAAAGTGACGGCAAGCATCGACCTATATACCTGGGGACTGCTATTTTTCCGGCCCACACTCCACCAGCGTACCTACAAAAGTTTCATCCGGTGATTCTACTCCTCTTCCTGAGGTTTCCATGAAATAAAATGAGAATCGGAACCATTGATTTAGGGGAACGCCCGGTGATGCTGGCCCCGATGGAGGATGTGACGGACGGCGCCTTCCGTTTGATGTGCAAGCGCTTCGGAGCGGACATGGTTTACACCGAATTTGTGTCGAGCGACGCCCTCGTGCGGCAGGTGAACCGAACCAGGGAAAAACTGAGTGTGAATGAAGCGGAACGTCCCGTGGCGATTCAAATCTACGGCAGGGAGGCGGCGACGATGGCCGAGGCAGCGCGTTTGTGTGAAGCGGAACGTCCCGACGTGATTGACCTGAATTTCGGTTGCCCGGTCAAAAAAGTGGCCGGCAAGGGCGCGGGCGCAGGGCTGCTGTGCAATATCCCGCAGATGCTCGACATCGTCCGCGAGGTAGTGAAAGCCGTGCGCCTCCCCGTGACGGCGAAAACGCGACTGGGCTGGGATGCCGAACACCGGATCATCGTGGACCTGGCCGAACGGTTGCAGGACTGCGGCCTTGCCGCGCTGTCGATCCACGGACGTACCCGTGCACAGATGTACGCCGGCGAAGCGGACTGGAGGCTGATCGGCGAGGTGAAAAACAATCCCCGCATGTACATTCCCATTATCGGCAACGGCGACATTGCTTCTGCCCAAACCTGCGCCGCCTGTTTTGAGCGCTACGGGGTGGACGGGGTGATGATCGGTCGCGCGAGCATTGGGCGTCCCTGGATTTTCCGGGAGGTGAAACATTTCCTGGCCACCGGCGAGCCGTTGCCTGCCGAGCCGTTTGCCTGGTATCTGAATATCCTGAAACAGCAGGTGCTGCAAAGTGTGGAACGTTTAGACGAACGTCGCGGCATCCTGCATATCCGCCGTCACCTGGCCGCCACGCCGCTCTTCAAGGGTATCCCCGACTTCAAGCCCATGCGCGTGGCCTTGCTGCGCGCCGAAACGGTCGGGCAGCTGTTTGAACTGCTGGACCGCGTGCAAGGCTGACGCATCAAAATCATATTTGCATATTAAAGAATATCTTATAGGAACCATTCCGGATATAACAGGGCAAAAGCATTCAAACGGGCGTATCGCATACGCCTTCATTGCTTTAAGTCTTTTAGGCCTTTTAGGCCTTTTAAGCCTCGGTGGAACCGAACTGCACAGAAGCGGTCATGCTCAAAACCATACCGTGCACGGTATCAATAACATCGTCGCAGAGCAAAATAACAGCGCCGCAACGTAAAATAATAGAACGGTTCTTTGCCACAGGACATTTCCCGTCTATATTGGGTCGTGCGTTGTACACGATGTACAACGGGCGTTGTACGGTGTGTACAAGGAGGCTTGTACGGTGTGTACAACGTCCGTTGTACGGTGTGTACAAGGGGTGTGGTACGGGAAGAATGGCTGAAAGCCTTTACTGTGCGAGGGACATGCGCAGGCTGATGCCGTAGTTGGAGTTGGAGGTGGGGTAGGAAGCGCTGGAGACGAGTGGGCGGTTGATTTGCCGGTCGTAGAAGGCACGCAGGGTGACGGCCTTGCTGAAGGCGTAGTCGGCCGAAAACTGCATGCTCAGGATCGAAGCGCCCTGCGTCATCTGGGCCGAGAGGTCTTCGATCTTGCGAATGAGCGACTGGTTGGTGCGTTGCGAGACGTCCAGCCGGACGGTCAGGTCATTGCTGAAGTCGCCTTTCTTCCTTATCTTCAATATCTTGTTGAAGTCGGCATATTTGTATCCGATACTCAGCGTAAGGTCGTTGGAAAGCGTCTCTACTACCTGGTAGGAAGATATGTTGAGGCTGATGTTCCGCATTTTCTGTATTTTGGCGCCGACGGTCATGTTGTTGAGCAGGGTGGCGTCGAGGCCGATGAGCGGGCTGAACTGTTCGTTGAAGCTGACGGTCGAAATCTCGAAGGCGGAGGAGGGCGTCGGGTCGCCGCTAAAGACGTCGCGCACGAATCCGAAGCCGTCGCCGGCCTGCACCCAGTTGAGGTAGGAGTTGTAGGTTCCCACCGAATAGACGCAACGGTATTGATGGTTCATCACCAGCGACTTGAAATGGTCCTTGATCAGCGGGAAACGAATCAGGCCGTCGTAGGTGATCCTCCAGTTGGGCAGCAGGGCAGAGAGGGCGGGAAAGGGCGTCAGCCCGGCGCTGCCGGCATCCTTGCCGGTGTAGGCGGCGATGAAGGCGGGGATCAGCACGTCGGACGAGTTGGCGCGGACGGCTCCCCGGGAGGGGTTATAGGGCTGTCCGGCCAGGGAGGTGCCCTCCAGGAAGCCGTGTTCGGGATAGCGCGTACCGGCATAGCTCTGTTCGAGGCGCGAGGCGATCAGCGCCCGGTTGGCGACGAAGCGCTCGAAGGTTTTCGACCGGTATCCGTCCCTTGCGTCGCCCAGGCTGGCGAACATGCCGCCGAAGGCGATGGAGGTCATGGTAAAGGTACCGCCGTAGGTGGTGGGCATTCCCTGGTACATATAGCTTATCTCGGTGTCGCGCATGTCGTTGCGGCGAGCGTCGAGGTCGATTTTCATGCCGGTGAAAGGTTCCAGCGAGGCGGTGGCGGAAAAGGCGGTGGTGCGGTTGATGGTGGCCGGGGTGATGTTTTCTGCGTTCAGGATCATCCAGTTGTTGTTAACGGCTTGGGTGACGTAGCTCTCGCGGACGTCCCCCAGCGCAAATCCCCATCCGGGGGCGCTGCCAAAGGGTGTGGAGGCCTGCCCCAGCCAGTCGCCGATGGTGGGATAGAAGCCGGGCAGCCGCATCCCGTCGGAACGCTGGTAGGTAATGCTGACGCGGCGGACGGACATCAGGAAGCGCGTGCCGTATTCGGCGATCTTCACCAAAGCGTTTTCTGCCGGCGGCGGGCCGGGATAGAGCGTCAGTTTCAGCGTGATCGAATCGCGGGTCTGGATGCGGATGCGTGCGTAGTCGATGGCCTTGAAGCGGACGCGGTAGAGGGAACTGTCCGAGGCGCGGCGGGCGGTGAGGTGGATTTTTTTGTTCTGCAACCCGTGGGAGACGATCACATCGCTGTCGGGACTCAGCGTTACGGTGGTTTCAAACTTGACGCGTGGCTTCTTTGCCTCGCGGCTGCCTCGCTGCCGGGGGGGGGGCTGCACGGGCGAGACGCTGAATTTCTGGTTGACCTTCTTCAGGAAAGGGTTCTTGTTATAGAACGACAGCAGGTTCAGGCCGCCCTGGAAATTGATCTGGCGCTGGTTGCGGATGGCGTTGCCGGTTTCCACGTCCGCGTCGATGTAGGCGCCGCGTTCCCAGTTATACACAGCCTCGTAGGTGACATTGCCGTTGATCCAGTCCAGCAGGGGGAAATACTGCATGGGCAGGGTGTAGGTGACGTTCGCGCGCTGGTCATAGAGCAGGGGTTGTCCCAGGTCGGCGATGCTCTTGAGCACGGAGTCTTTCCATACCTTGTAGCCGTCCGGGTTCAGTTTCTTGTTGACCTGCACGTAAGGCTCCTCAATCCGGGCGTCGGTCTGGGAGGAAAACTCGGCGTTCAGGTTGTTCAGCGGACTCCAGCTGACACTGAATCCCCTGTCCCAGTAAAAAGTTTGGCTGAAGGAGGGGATCAGGTTGTTCTTCCCGGCGTTCAGGTTGTTCATGTCGCGCAGTTGGAGTTCGTAGTAATTGCGCAGCATGGAGGTTTCAAAGCGGATGCCGGAAGGCAGCCAGTTCAGCGCAATCTGTTTGACGTAACGGAGATAGGGGCTGTTGTTCTCCAGTTTGGCGAAAGGCGCCAGCGGCCGGGCATACGGCGTATAGGCGTATCTCAGGTTCCCCTGGTAGTTCTTGGTCGTCTCATACTCGGTTTCGGGATTGGTACGCTTGTTTTCGCTGAAGGCATAGCTGAAGGACAGGTTGGCCGGGTCATACGGCATCGGGTTTTTGCTTTTCACGTTCACCTGCACGTTGTTCATGGAAATGCTTCTGAGAGAAACCTGGTCCTGCGAGAAGCCTTTGATCGAGTCTTTTTCCGCTTTCGTGGTGACGAGGTTCAGCGCATCCTGCAACAGAATATCCTGGTCCAGCGGATTGTACTTGGGCGAGGTCGTTTCGCGCGAGACGGCGTAATAGAGCGGGAGATTGACCCGGGCTTTTTCGGGGAAAAACTTGCCCAGCTGCACGGTAGCCGTGACCGCATACTGCGTGTAATCGTCCATGCTGCGTTCGCTGATGGACTGGTCCAGCCCTCCGAAGCCAACCGTTTCGATCCGTCCGTTGGCATTCAGCGTGCCCAGGTCCGACAGGGCAATGTTCAGATTACCGTTGGCCGCCCAGCCACCGTCTTCGTCGAACTCGGTCATGCGAAATTCATTCACCCATATCTCGCCGCTTTTAACGTCCTTGGAATTGTTGCGTATGCCGATCATGATGGTTTTCACCTCGGCCAGGCTCGGATTCCCCACCACGCTGATTTTATTCCGCGTATTCTCCGGGTCGTATTCCGCATAGACGGTATTGAAGGTGACGCCGGCCTCGCCCTTCCGCTTGGCGCTGTTGCGTTTCTGTTTCAGGCTGGTCAGCACGTCGGTATGGAAGTTAATCATGTTCTCCGCCGGCCAGACGATTGCCCGGTCGGCCTCCCGGTCGCTGTATCCGCCGGAAGGCGCGGGAGGCGTCAGGTTTAGCGGCACTTCGTATTCGTAGTAGTTGTTCTTGTAGTCCGACCCCAGGCGCATGAAGACGGACAGCTCGCCGTTGTCCAGTTCGGTTGCGCCGTCGGCAACCAGCTTCTCTGCATGGACAAAGAGTTGCAGGCGCTTGTAGCGTCGCAAGTCATAGGTGGCCGTCTTGTAGATGGCTCTTGCATCCTGCGAGCCGAGGTTCGTGACCTTCAGCGAGAGCGCCTGCTCGTTTTGCTGGACGAGTTGCGACTGGTTGGGGTCAATCATCCGCGTGACGCCCGGCGGCAGGACATAGTTGACCGGTTGCCGGTCGCCGTTTTCCTCGATATTGACGGACATAACGTCCAGCCGTCCGGCAGAGGAGGCCGCATTCGAAGCCGACAGGTCTTGCGTGTAGATTCGCCAGTCGCCGCGCACCAGCGCAAAGGTCCCGAAACGCAGGTAGGTGGCCTCCTTGAATCCCGTCATGTAGGTGCGCATGAAGCGGATGGTCCGGAAGTCCTGGATGGCCCCGATCTTCCGCCGGTATTCCTTCACCGGCACCTTGAACTGGTACCAACTGACGCTTTCGGTCGTGCCGTTGGCCAGCTTCACGTTGACCGTCCGTGTGTTCACGATGTAGTTCCGGCCCTCCTGCAAGTCTTCGGGACGGATAGATATCTTGTATTCGTAATACTTCTCATTTTCGTTGAGCGTATTGTCCTGGTTCAGGTCTTCCACGTCGGGCACCATCTTGGCGGAGATGTCATACCGTTCGGGCGAATCTTCCGAAGCGGTGGAGTTGCCTTCCGTCCCGTTGTAGCGCTTGTAGCGGGAGAGGATGTCCGCCTGGTCCCGGTCAAAGTCCGAACCCCGGAAGTAATGGTAGTTGTCGCCGGCGGGGTCGTTCAGCGGCGAGAACAGGTCAGCCGCCATCCGCATCTTCGCCTCGTCCGACAGTTTGCTCTGCAACTGCTCCAGGTAACGCTGATAGGTAGGGAAACGCTTCTCTTCCTCGGTAGAGAGGCCGTTCAGCCCGACGTCCTGTAGTGCGCGGGTGCCGGGGGTGTTGTCGAACGCATAGACGGTGCTCTGCGTGCGGGGTACTTTCCCCCAGACGGTCGTATCAATCTGGCTCGTATTGCCGTCAACCGGCAAACCGTTTTCAAAAAACTTCTTCTCGTCGCGCAGGATGTCTTCCGACAACTCGCCCAGGTTAAAATACAGGTCTCCGCCCGTAGCCGTTTCCCGGTTGTAGATAAAGGGGTCCATCATCCAGAACTCCAGGTATTCGATGTTAGCCACCTCAAAATCGCTCTGCTCGATGCGCCGCATCATGCCGCCCCAACGCTTTTCGGGATTGGCCAGGCTGCCGTCGGGCAGGATATTGTCGGCGTCCAGGTTATAAGGCCCGCGCTCGGTCGGGTAGTAGGCCAGGTTCAGGACATAGAGCGAGTTATTTTCGTTGTAGGTCAGTTCCTTTCCCGGGAACAGTTCTTCATACTTGACCGCCCGCACGTAGTGGTTCGACAAATCGTCGTCGGTCATGTGCGAGGGGCGGAGCGAAGAGTTTTTCCGCGTGAAAATGCCGTCGATGTAGTACCATGCAAACAAAGCGCGGTTTTTGCCGTAGCCCACATCATTCACCAGCGCGGCCTCCGGGAAAAGCGCCTCCGCCGAAGGGTCGGAGGGCACGCTGGCCAGCGCCCACGGATAGGGATTCAGCAGGTCGAACTGGCTCTGGGTCGATTCAAAGTCGTCCAGGTAGGAATACTGGCCGGTGTACTTGCTTTCGTAGTGCCCGGCAATCAGGTGCGCAAATTCCGCCTTGAAGTTGATGCGGCTGGGCTGCGTCAGGTTCACCAGCGGCAGCTTGTCCACCAGGTTGGTGAGCCACTGGCTTTCCGTCTGGTACGACAGGTTCGTCCCCCAGAGCGTGTTTTTGATAGACTCGTCGCCCATGGTCGTTTTGGTGGTCACCGGCATCTCGGACAGGTGCATGACGGTGGCGCCCATCAGGAAGTTTTTCGAGAACTCGTAGTTCAGGTCCACGCCCATCATGGTCTTGCGCTGCATGTTGTAGGTAGATCGGTTTTCCAGCGACACCTGGATGGGTTTGTTACTGGAATTGATGTTTTCGTACCGGAGGGTGACGAACCCCGAAATATAATCGACCGTATAATCTACGTTTTCGGTCAGCGGAGTGCCGCCCGCGGTCACAACCACCGAACCCCGCGCCACGTTCGTCGCCCCCAGTTGTATCTCGGACGAAGACGACGCCCTGTATTCCCCGCGCAGGATAAACTTGTTCTTTTCGGCAATCTGTTGCGCGATGGTCAGGGTAGAGTCATACAGTTCCTGAAACACGTACTTGTCCGCAATGGCATCGTTGCCGATGGCCTTGCGGAGGTGGGAGCCGAAGGGTTCGACGACAGGGAAAATCACCCTTCCGTTGTCGGACTGGATCGTATATCCGTCCAGGAAGTCGAAAAAGCCGTTCGGGTGAGGCTCGTTGTTTGCGTCCAGGCGGTCGAGGTTCATGACACGCAGCAGGAGTTGGTCGGCGATGTTACCCTCCGGGATGGCGTTGATATATACGCCCGCCGTATCGCTCTGGTAGAGGATGTCGAGGCGGAACTTGTCCTTTTGCACGGAATAGGCGTTGGGCAGCAGGTAAACGTTTCTCATCATCAAGTGCCAGAAAGGCATGGAAGGCGACAGGCTGGTGCCTTTCAGCAGTTTGAGGTACAGGCACCGGTTTGTATCCTCCGAGTTGTCCGTCGAAAACTCGCCCACCTGGTACACGCTCCCGTTGTACGTATATTCGTAGGCCACCGCCAGCACCTCGTCGGCCTGGAGCTTTGCCTGCAGGGAGATGTATCCCAACTGCTTGTTGAATTTGTATTCGGTAGATTCCAGCCGGCGGGCGCTTTCCACCTTTTCATAATCTACCCCCCCGTCGATAAACTGGCCCAGCGTCTGCGTCACCATGCCGATTTCACGCGCGGCGGCGTAGGTGGAACTGTTCAGCGTCTGATAAAGCGTATTGGCTTCGTTGTGGGGAACCTCCAGCGACCCGATGGGCTGGAACTGGGGATTGGAAATATGCTGGTTCTCCCCCAGGTCGGAGAACGCCACTATGTTGCGCGACTGGCTGTAGTTGCTTCGCTTGTTGGTCACCCACACTTCGATCCGGTTAATCGTCACCGCGGAAGAGATATAGGGTAGTTTGGACATCGCCCGGTCATACTGTTCCCGGAAATAGAAACCCAGGAAAAAGTGGCGGTTTTCGTCATACTGGTCAATGTTCAGCTCATAGTTTTTGGTCTGGGCGCCGCCCTTGGAGGAGACCGTCCGGCTCTCGGAATTTTGCTGCGCCAGCAGGGCATTGACCCTCAGCTTGCCGAACTGCAACTCGGTACGGAGGCCGAACAGCGCCGCGCCGCCGCGGATCAGCGAATTGCCGGTGGACAGGCTCACATTGCCCCCTTCGAGTTTCTTGACGATCTCGTCCTCCTCGCCGCTGTATCCCAGATTCAGGCGCGAGGCGTCGAAGTCGAACGTGGACTCTGTATTGTAGGTCAGCGTCGAATTGACTTTGGTGCCGACCGACGCCTGCATACTCACCTGGATGTTCGTGTCGAAATTGAAATACGTCCGGCTGCGCGAGCGTTCCGGCAGCGAGGGGTTTTTCGTGCTGGAGGTTTTCATCCCCAGGATCACCTCGGCCGAGCCTTGCGTCTTCATGCGCACGCCCCCCGGCCCAAACAGTTTCTCGGCCGGCCCGAGGTTGAACTGCATGTCGGTCAGGCTGAACCCGCCGTTCTTTTCGTTCCTGAAATGCTCCTCGTTTTTTTGCCGGTAATAGGCACGCATGGATTCCATCAAGCTGTAGTCCTGGTATTCCTCCGGCGTCAGCGTGAGGGGCGTTTCGATTTCCATGTCGCCCACTTTGGTGTGGATAACATACATGCCCGTATGCAAATCGTATTCCACCACCGTCTTGATATTTTCCGGATCCTGCAGGTCGGCCGGCGGGGACTTCACCAAGTCTTGGTGGTAATCGCGCACAGTGGTCCGCGACACCGGGTAGCGGGGCTTCACGGTATCTGCCGGCGCGGGCGACTCTCCTCTACGCACCGGCTCCTGTCCATGCGCCTCGTGGAGGCCGCACCCCGCACCCCACAACGCCACGGCCAACAGTCCCGCTACATACCTGTGCCCGGCCTTCGAACGATGTCCGACCTTCCTTTCCATTAAAGCATCTTGAGCGCCGTCTTGATGATTTGTTCCGCGGTCACATCCGGTTTCCCGGACCCCTTTTTCAGGATCGCCTGCACCGCTTTCTGCGAAGCAACTCTCTGGAATCCGAGCATGACCAGGGCCGAGACGGCTTCGTCGGCCGTTTCGCCGTATCCCGGAGCCACTGCCGTCCCGTCGTGCGTCTTTCCTGCGACCGTTTTCACCTTGTTCTTCAAATCGACAATGACGCGTTGCGCCGTCTTCGAACCGATGCCCTTGACCAGCGTCAACGCCTGTTCGTTACCGGAGGCGATAACCTCCGTCAGTTCCTCCGGCGGCAAGGAGGACAAGATCGTCCGCGCCGTATTCGGCCCCACGCCCGACACGGAAATCAACAGCAGGAACAGTTCCCGTTCCTCTTTGGTCGCAAAACCGTACAGCAAACGGGCATCTTCGCGAATCACTTCGTAGATGTAAACCTTCCCCGACGCCTGATTCCGGTATGCAGCACAAGTCGTTAAAGAGATATGGATTTCATAGCCTATGCCGTTGCAATCCACTACCATCCGCGCGGGAGAAAGCTCCTCTATTTTCCCTTTTACATATTCAATCATTCCGATTTTCCATTAGAACTATCCTGTATACAAC
This sequence comes from Tannerella sp., assembly GCA_031275525.1. Classification (GTDB taxonomy): domain Bacteria; phylum Bacteroidota; class Bacteroidia; order Bacteroidales; family Tannerellaceae; genus Tannerella. The sequence goes on along the minus strand of JAISOP010000155.1, from coordinate 488 downwards.
GAAAAAAAAGATGAAAGCGTATATCCTGGACACAAAGAAAGGAGAATGAATGGGTTCCCTGCCAATGTAAGCAAACGTTTGGAACCCCCCAACGCTGCGCTCCGCTCCGCAGAGAAAAAAAAGAGGCTGTCTCCAAAGCCCGTCCGCCGTCAGCTAAAGCAAACGGCAAAAAAAGGGGAGGATTGGGCGAAAGCCCTGTGGAGGCAGCGTGGAGCGAGCGATAGCCGCTATTTCATTTTCTTGTTTTTTCTACGGGGAGAAAAAAAGGGAGTAGCTGCCTATTGGCTCTGCCTCCGCGGGGCTTTCGCCCAATGCTTCTTTTATTGCCGTCTGCTTCAGCTGACGGACAAGCGGCAAAAAGGGGCGCACTGGGCTAAAGTTCCGCGGAGAGGGAGTGGAGAGCGAGCGACAGCCGCTATTTCTTTTTTCTTTTTCTTCCCTACGGGAAGAAAAAAGGGAGCAGGCGTCCATTCGTTTCGTTGCGTTGC
>JAISOP010000036.1 GCA_031275525.1 Tannerella sp. | reverse complement strand
TAGCTTTTGCTGTTTTCCGCTTCTATCCACGGGTTCCATCCCCGGCGCAACTGTTCGTATATGCGCGTAACCAGATCACCGGCATATTTCCGCCGCTCCGTTTTACTGTGAATATGATTCAATTTGATTTTTTTTCCTGCGCATTTTCTTTTCGACAGGATCGAAGGAATACCATCCGACATACCATTCACTACCCGTATACAGGCGTGGAACCGTGTAAGATACTATTTGCGCGACCGCGCTGTTTTTCCGACTTTCAAGCATTTTTTTTCTTGCCTCGAATCCATTCGGGTTTCAAGACAGGAAAAAAAAGTGATACCGATTTGTCCCGGAACTGTCCCGGTAACGTGGCTGCAACAATGTTTAATCGCCTGAAATAAAGAAGATTAAAGTATGTTTAGTCGGGGTGAAAGGATTCGAACCTTCGACCCTCTGCTCCCAAAGCAGATGCGCTAACCGGACTGCGCTACACCCCGAATCATAAACTTGTGGCAAATGGTGCGGTAAAGGTACAACTTAATTATGAATTTCATGCCATAAGTCAGCGGATGAAATTGGTACGGTGCCGCAGGGTTTCCTGTTCGGGATAGGAGACACTTGCTTTGGCGACCTCAAGGCATTTCAACAGCCAGGCCATGTTCCGCCCCAGTGTCCGCATGACCTGCAAGCCTTCCAAATCCTGCCGAACTTCTTCCGGTGTATTGCCATGGACTTCATTCCAGTACTGGGAAGAGACGACCGGCATGTTCGAGATGGTGAAATACTTGTTCAGGGCGTCGAAGGCAGAGGCGGCTCCCCCACGGCGGCAACTGACGATGGCGGCCGCCGGCTTGTAGGCAAAGGCGCGGCCGCCGGCATAAAACACGCGGTCGAGGAGTGCAAGCAATGCGCCGTTGGGCGAAGCGTAGTAAACCGGCGAACCGACCACAACACCGTCCGCCGCCTTTATCAGGTCAATACAGCGGTTGACCGGGTCGTCCGCACCAGAACAATACCCCGTTTCCGTACATTGCCGGCAGGCTATACATCCGCGAATCGCTTTTGTCCCGATATGGAAAATACGGGTTTCGATACGCTGCTTTTCCAGTTCCCCGGCCACTTCGGACAGGGCGGTTGAAGTACATCCGCTTTTATGCGGGCTTCCGTTGATTAGCAATACATTCATTGTTATTGTGAAATGATTCTTTGAATTCTTCTGTTTTATCTGGGCGCTTTGAGGTATAGATAGACGGTGATGAGGACGTAAATCAGATTAGGTATCCAAACGGCCATCATCGGCGGGACAAAGCCGCTGATGGCAAAGGTGGAAGATATTTTCGAAAAGAGGATGTACGAAAAACTCAGTCCGATGCCGATGCCGATGTTCAATCCCATTCCGCCCTTGATCTTGCGCGACGAAAGGGAGACGCCGATCATGGTGAGGATGAAAAAGGACATGACCGTTGCATAGCGTTGGTAATACTCAATCTCAAAGAGTTGGATGTTACCGATGCCGCGTTCTTTTTGGCGGCGGATGTGTTTGGCCAGCTGGGGCGAGGTCATGGTTTCGCAGTCGTTTTCGGAAATCAGGAAGTCAGACGGCACGAAGGTCAGCGTCGTGTCCTTGCGCGAGCCGGTGGTGATGCGTTCGTACATCCCGTCGAAATCGCGGATCATGTAATCAATGATGGTCCACTGATAGAGCGAGTCGTATTTGATGGACTCGGCCGTCAGGCGGGAGACCAGTACCTTGTTTTCGAAGTGGTCGAGCGAAAAGCGGTAACCCATGTAAGAGTCGGCACGGTAATTGTCGAAATAGGCGAAAATACCCGGTTCCACTTCCAACTGGATGTTGCGGGCATATTCCACCTTTTTGTTCTTGAAATAATTGTTTTGGAACTCGATGCGCGTTTCGTTGGCCGGTGGGATGACGTAGGCGTTCAGGACATAGCTTCCGAGCGCAATGATGCCCGCGGAAATCAGGTAGGGGCGCAGCAGGCGGTTGAAACTGACGCCGCCGGCAAGCAGCGCAATAATCTCGGATTTATCGGCCAGTTTGGAGGTAAAGAAAATGACGGAAATAAAGGTGAACAGCGGGCTGAAGATACCGATGAAATAGGGGATGAAGTTGAGGTAATAGTCCACGACGATGGCGTGGAGCGAGACTTCCGGTTTGAGGAAATTGTCGAGCCGTTCGTTGACGTCGAATACGACCGTGACGGCAATGATCAGGAGGATGGAAAACACGTACGTTCCGAGGAACTGCCTGATGATGTAGCGGTCGATGCGCCTGAGTTTCCAACTGTTTCGTTTCACAAGCGTTGCGATAGCCGGTTGACCATTCCGTTTTTCCATCCGGTGAAATCGCCGGCGGCAAGGTGGGCGCGAGCCTCCTCGAGCAGCCGGTGATAGAAGGCGAGGTTGTGGATGGAGGCGATTTGCAGTCCCAGGATTTCGTTGCATTTGAAGAGGTGATGCAGGTAAGCGCGGCTGTAGGCGGTGTCAACGAACGCATGTCCGTCCGGATCGACCGGCGAAAAGTCATCCGCCCATTTGCGGTTGCGCAGGTTCACCGTGCCTGAGCGCGTGAACAGTTGTCCGTTGCGTCCGTTGCGCGTAGGCATGATGCAGTCGAACAGGTCCACGCCGCGGGCGATGGCCTCAAGCAAGTTGACCGGCGTGCCCACGCCCATCAGGTAGCGAGGTTTGTCCTTCGGCAGAATCCCGTTGACCAGTTCGATCATGTCATACATCGTTTCCGTCGGTTCGCCGACCGCCAGGCCGCCGATGGCGTTTCCCTCGGCCTCTTTGGAGGCCACGTATTCGGCCGACCGGCTCCGCAGTTCCGGATAGACGCATCCCTGCACGATCGGGAAGAACGACTGTTCGTAGCCGTAGCGGGGCACCGTTTCATCCAACCGGCGGAGGCAGCGGTCCAGCCACCGTTCGGTCAGTTGCAGCGATTGCGCCGCATAGGAACGGTCTGCGTCGCCCGGGCAACATTCGTCGAAGGCCATGAGAATATCGGCGCCGATGCTGCGCTGGATGTCCATCACCTTTTCGGGCGAGAAAAAGTGTTTGCTGCCGTCGATGTGAGAACGAAATTCTGCTCCTTCCTCGCTCAGCTTCCGGTTTTCGGCCAGCGAAAACACCTGAAAGCCGCCGCTGTCCGTCAGTATAGGTCCCTGCCAGCCGGAAAAGCCGTGCAGTCCACCTGCCTTTTCAAGGATTTCCTGTCCGGGACGGAGATAGAGGTGATAGGTGTTGGCAAGGATGATTTGTGCACGGACCTCGTCCGTGAGTTCACGTCGGTGGACGGCTTTCACCGTGCCCTGCGTACCCACGGGCATAAAGGCCGGCGTCTCGACGGCGCCGTGCCCCGTGGTCATCCGTCCCGTCCGGGCCTGGGAGTGGATATCCGCTTGTAAGATTTCGAATTTCACCTTGCTAAGTTTGCCGCAAAGGTACGACAGGAATATGAAACAGGCAACTCAAATATTTAGACTATCTTTGCCGGGTATTTACGTTTAAAATGATGATATTGATGAAAAGAACGATTGTTTATTTCCTTGTTCTCCTGCTGAGCGTGACGGGTTGCTGCAAGGAAGAAAGGTTGGTTGAAGGGCGTACGGTATTGGTATATATGGTGGCCAGTAATCTGGGGAGTTTTCTGGACCAAAATATTGATAACATGATCCGTGTCGCGACCGCTAAAAACCTGAAAGGCGGTAAACTGATCGTCTTTTATTCCAAGAATCAGTCTTCGGCCGAACTGTTCGAAAAACGGGAAGGCTCCGGCGGCGTGGTGGCCCGGTTTCACATCAAGGATTACGAGAACAAGAGCGGCGTTTCGTCCGCCACGTTGCGTGAGGTGATCGACGAGGTAGTCGAGATGTATCCGAATAAAAGCTACGGATTGCTTTTTTCCAGTCACGGCACATCGTGGTTACCCTCGAACGTGAGTGTCGGGCAGCGTTCCTTCGGCGAGGAAAACGGAAAGAAAATGGAAATCTACGACCTGGCAGCCGCATTGCCCGACCATCTGTTTGACTTTGTGATTTTCGATGCCTGTAGCATGGCTGCCATCGAGTGTGCCTACGAGTTGCGCAACAAGACCCATTACATCGTCGCTTCGCCCTCCGAAACCATGACCTACGGATTTCCGCATCACCTGACGCTTCCGTATCTGTTCACGAAGGAAGCCGATCTTGAGAACGTCATTAAAAACTTTTACGACTTCTATCAGAATGAGTTTAGTTATCCCTACGGCAACATTTCCATCACAAAAACCGACGGGCTGGAAGCCCTGGCAGCCGTCATGCGGGAAATCATGGCGGAGGCGGGCGACAAGGCTGTTTTTTCGCCTCCCTATCCGGACTGGCAGGTATTGACCAACCTGCGAACCGCGTCAACGAAACTGTATGATTTTGACGACGTGATCGGCCGGATCGCAACCGGGGAGCAATATGCCCGTTTTACGGCCTGTATGGAGCAAACGGTTACGGGTAAATATACGACGGCAGAGACTTATTCTTCAAACATAGGCCCTATTCCCGTGACGCATTTCTCTGGGCTGTCGGTCTATCCGCGTCAGGCGCCATTGACCCAATTGAATGAATGGTACAAGCGGCTGGAATGGTATAAAGCCGTTTACGAATAAGAATGGAGAATGAATAGGTTTTATGATTCATTCTCCATTGGAGTTTAATGCAGCATTTAAAGAAGTTCATCTCCGGGCAAAAGACCGTTTTGTCCGAAAGCGCATAAAAATTCCGGCAGTACGGCATATCTTGTGATGCCTGTGCTGCCGGATAAATTTATTTGCCCTTGACGGGACCCGCGGCCGAAAGCGTGCCGCGAAAACGCAACGCAATTATTATTCCTCGCTTGGCTGCTGAGGCGTGGCGGACGCGGGTGCAGCATCCGGTTGAGCCGTTCCGAAATCGGGATTATTCAATAGATTCGGATCTACCATCACCGCGTCATTTACCTGCTGATGCATCTCGGACTGAGACTGGGTACCGGCCTCGCGACGGGGCAAAACCGACGTGATGACGATGCAAAAGAAGGCCACTCCTCCTGCCAGTCCCCAGGTTGCTTTCTCCAGGAAATCGGTTGTCTTGCGAACCCCCATATACTGGTTCGATGAGGAAAAACCGGAAGCCAAACCACCTCCCTTGGAGTTTTGTACCAGCACGATCAATATTAAAAATATCGATGCGATCAAAATTAAAATAGAAAAGAACACGTACATATCTTTACGACTTAGTATAAATAATCAATTTTTCGAGAAATCGAATTTGGGCAGCAAAGTAAGCGCTTTTTTCCGGATATTTCAAACTTAAACTTTTAATTATTTCCAACGCCTTTTCGTAACGCTTCTGACGTATGTATATATACGACAATGTTTCAGTAAAATAAGAAGTTTCCGGCGAGGCGGTTTCCGGTGCGGTCGAAGCGGTTAACTCCGGTTCCGGTTTTGCTTCTCCGAGGTTTTCGGAAGGCTGGGCCGGTTCGCTGACCGGACGACGACGACCCACATGGACGTCCTCGTTTTCGAGAAACGAATCGATCAATTCCTGGCGGTGCAATTGGGCGCCTGCGTCGTCCGCCTGCGGATGCTCGGTCAACAGCCAGTAGGTATAGTCGATGGTAGAGGCGGGCGCAAAAGCCGGCGTACCGGAGGTGCGGTTTTCCGAAAGCCCTTTTTCCGACAGGAATTTCTCCACCAACTCAAACGTCCGGCCAGGACTTTTGGTTTCCGGCTTCGGCGGCGTGACCGGAGTCCTGTAGCGGTCGCCCTCAAGCAGCAGAAACAATTGCAGCCGGTCGGGGACGTGGATCGCCATCTTTTTCAAATCTATTTTCAAACGCAAGTCTTCCGTCAGCGCCAGATTTTTCAGGTAAAGCATCCGCGCGGCGGAGAAATACGGAAAATCTTCCGTCAATTGCTTCAAGTCGGGCAAGGTCTTTTCCGAGAGCAGCGCCGGATTCTCCATCAGCCGGTATAATTCCGCACAAGTCATGATCACCAGGTAGCTACGGTTGCATTATAAATCATATCAACCAGTTCCTTCACGATTTCGGCGCAAAGGTCATCCTGCACCTGGTCAATCGTACTGGTATTGGAAAATTCCCGGTAAGCCGAAAAGTTCTGCTCGAAATCTTCATCCGGATTGACCTGGTTTGAATAACGTACCCGGACGGTGATAGTCAGGCGGGTCATGGAGGCATAAGCATCTTCTTTTACGGCCTGGGGCGTGAGTTCGTAGCTCGTAATTTCCCCTTCCAGGCTCAGCGTCCCGTTTTCGCGCAGTACCTGCAGGCGTGTCTGGCGGATATATTTGTCTTTCAACTCGTCGGTAAACCGCTGCGCCAACGGCGGATAAACCAGTGGCGCCATGTTGGGGAAATCGCTGATGGAAATGGACTTCACTTGCGTGTAGTCAATGGATGCCCCGTTAAACTTATAGGATATTGAACAGGATACCAACCCGGCCAGCAGCAGCCAGCCGGCCAGCCCGAGTTTTTTTCTGCGTGATTCAGTCCAGCCCATATTCCTTGATTTTCCGGTAGAGCGTACGTTCCGAGATTTTAAGTTCGGTAGCAGCCGCTTTCCGTCGTCCGTGATGCTTTTCCAGCGCCTTGCGTATCATTTCCTTTTCCACGTCGTCCAGCGCCAGCGACTCCTCGACCGTTTCTATCTCCTGAATGGAAGACATCGGCCGAAACGAATGCAGATAGTCATCGCTTTCCTCGTCTATCGCAACGGACGGAGGCATGGCCTTGCCGTTCATCACTTCGTGTACTAATTTCTTCAGGTCATTCATGTCCTTTTTCATATCGAAAAGCACCTGGTAAAGAATTTCCCGTTCGTTGCCGAATATCTTCTGTTCGTTGTCCCGGTTTATCAAGGCCGGCAATTTTTCCATTTCCAGATTGGGGAGATACGCCCGCATTTCTTCGGCGGTAATGGTTCGGTCGCGTTCAATCACGGAAATCCGTTCGGTCACGTTCTTCAGTTCGCGGACGTTTCCCGGCCAGCGGTAGCCCAATAACAGCCCGCGGGCGTCGTCGTCCAGGTGAATGGCCGGCATGTGGTATTTTTCCGCGCAGTCGCTCGCAAACTTGCGGAACAACAGTAAGGTATCCTCCGCGCGTTCGCGCAGGGGCGGAATCTCTATCGGCACCGTACTGAGGCGGTAGTACAGGTCTTCGCGAAACTTCTGGCGCATGACCGCTTCGCGAAGGTTCACGTTGGTGGCCGCGACAATCCGCACGTTGGTTTTCTGTACTTTGGAGGAACCGACTTTGATGAATTCCCCGCTTTCCAGCACGCGGAGCAGGCGTGCCTGCGTGGGTACGGGCAATTCGCCCACCTCGTCCATAAAAATCGTACCCCCGTCCGCTCCCTCGAAATAGCCTTTCCGATCGGCCAGCGCTCCGGTGAACGAGCCTTTCTCGTGTCCGAACAGTTCGGAGTCTATCGTTCCTTCGGGAATAGCGCCGCAGTTGACCGCAATGTACGGGCCGTGCTTGCGCAAACTGTTCTGATGGATGATTTGGGGAAAGACTTCTTTCCCAACACCGCTTTCGCCCGTGATGAGCACGGATAAGTCGGTAGATGCAACCTGAAGAGCGACATCAATCGCCCTGTTCAGTCCAGGATGATTTCCTATAATCCCAAAACGCTGCTTGACTTGCTGTATATCTTTCGTTCCTGTCATAATGCCGGATAATTTTTCTTCTGCCTGACAAAATTACAAATTCATTCCCGAAGCGCAAAATCAAACCGGCGGATTTTTTCATTAGAGAATAATCTCCGTATGATCTGTAGTTCCGTGTTTATATTTTACGCGGTATAGTTTTGTGCATGACCGGTTCTGCGGAGCAGGGAAGGGCACCCGCAGGGGATGGGGCGTTGCACGCTTCATGTATCTTTCCCTGCCGGTCGCGAAGGCGGAGCCTCCTGTTTGATTGGTCTGCGAATGTACGCGCATATCCGCGAATGATTTATTCGCGTGCATTCGCGTAAATTCGCGGATAACGTTCAAGGAACCTGCGGAAACCCCAAACGCCGCGCTACGCTCCGTCGCAAGCCTTGATTTTGGGGTTTTTTAGAGATTCAATTATGGTAATTTATTTGGCGAAAATATATTTTGTTTGAGAGAAATAATATACCTACTTTTGTGAGGTCCGCAAAAGACGTATTAATTAAAC
>JAISOP010000034.1 GCA_031275525.1 Tannerella sp. | reverse complement strand
TGCGTGAATCGGGCGCCATCGAACAAGATGCGGACATGGTCTGTTTCATTCACCGCCCGGAATACTACAAAATCCTCGAAGACGACAAAGGCAATTCGCTGCTTGGGCTGGCGGAGATTATCGTGGCCAAGCACCGCAACGGCGCTACGGGCGGCATACGCCTGCGTTTCAAGAGCGATTATGCCAAATTCACGAACCTGGACGAAGAACTTAGCCAGGAATTTACCTCCAGTATCAACGGCCATGACGCCGCCGACTATGCGTATCCGCAGATGGCAGCTCAGGAAGATTTTATTGCCGAGGGCGTACCGAACATGCCGTTTTAAGGGTGCAGGGTGTAATGTAAGGCCTTTATGAAACCGCCGGCTTGTAAATCACCGTCAGGCCGTCGCGCAGCGGAATCATCACTTTTTCTACACGCGTGTCGTTTTTAATTCTTTCATTGAACTCCATGATCCCTTTCGTATGCATGTCGGCAGGCGGCGTATGCTTTTTGGTCACCTTCCCCGACCACAGCGTGTTGTCCGCCAGGATAAATCCGCCCGGACAAACGTAGGGGAATATTAGTTCGTAATAGGCACAGTAGGCCCGTTTGTCGGCGTCGATGTAAACCATATCGAACATCTCGCCCAGGGTGGGCAGGACGTCCGCCACGTCGCCCCAGTGTACGCGGATTTTCTCCCTGTGGGGCGACTGCGCTAAGTAGGGACGGATGAACGGTTCCATCTCGTCGTTCGCTTCGACGGTGTGAATCAGGGCGCCGTCCGGCAAGCCTTCCGCCATGCAAAGGGTAGCGTATGCCGTGTAGGTGCCGATTTCCAGTACGCGCTGCGGACGAATCATCCGGCAATACATTTTCAGCAGGCGTCCCTGCAAATGACCGGCCAACATGCGCGGACGCAACAGTTTCACGTGCGCGTCACGGTTCAGCGCGGCAAGCAGCGCCCCTTCTTCGTCGATATGCTCCAGCATATAGGCCTCTACGGCATCCGGCGTGATCATGGGTTTCAGTGATTGAAGGTCGGCAACTGATATTCTTTCCCGGCGCTGAACGCTTTCCCGGCTTCGTTGATTTCGAGGAACGACGTACCCCCGCCGCGGCCTAAGCTTCCGCTCAGGTGGGCCACCTTGTCCTGCGGGGTAAGCCGTCCGCTGTCAATCAGCCGGCGCAGGGCGTCGTAGAAGTATTCCCGGCGATTTTCGTTCCACGGCTGATAGACTGCCCAGACGCCGTAGGAGAGCGACAACATGCGCATGACCTGTTCGCTGTAGCAGATGGCAAAGACGGTGGCCGGGCCGCGAAATGCTGCCAGGTAACGGGCCGTGCGGCCGGTGAAGCAGTCGGTGATAATTGCCCGCACGTTCAGCCGTTGGGAAGACTTGACGGCTTGTTTGGCCAGAAAGGACGTCACGTCCAAGTCGTCGCCCTGAATAGGGACACGGATATCGTTTGCACTCAGTTTGGTAAGTTCCGCCTCGCGGACAATCTTCGTCATGGTCTGTACGGCTTCGACGGGATATTTGCCGTAGGCCGTCTCGCCGCTCAGCATCAGCGCATCCGTGCGGTAGTAGATGGCATTGGCCACGTCGGTCACTTCCGCGCGGGTCGGACGCGGGTTCGTAATCATCGAATGGAGCATCTGTGTGGCAACAATCACGGGTTTCTTGGCTTCCACGCACTTGCGGATCAGGATACGCTGGATGCCCGGCACCCGCTCGGCCGGCACTTCGATACCCAGGTCGCCGCGGGCTACCATCACGCCGTAGGCCGCTTCAAGGATTTCGTCGATACGGTCAACGCCTTCCTGGTTCTCGATTTTGGCGATGATTTTCATCGAACTGTGATGCTCGTCCAGCAAGCGTTGCACGTCGAGCACATCCTGTCGATTGCGCACAAAGGAATGAGCGATGAAATCCAGGTCGTGCGCAATCGCCCAGCGGATGTTTTCGCGGTCTTTCTCCGTCAGCGACGGCAGGTTGATGCGCACGCCGGGGACATTCACGCTTTTGCGGCTGCCCAGCACGGCGTCGTTCAGGACCTCGCAGACCAGGTATCCGGGCTGTTTTTCAACGACCTTCAACTCCAGGTCGCCGTCGTCAATCAGGACATCGTTGCCCCTATTCAAGTCCTCGGCAATGGTTTTGTAAGAGACATGAATGCAGTCGTGCGTCGTCTTCTTTTCCGGGTTTCCCACAAGCCTCACCCGTTCCCCGGTCTTGAAGGCCAAGGGCGTATCCGTATCCGTTGGCGTGGTACGTATTTCGGGGCCTTTGGTATCGATCAGGAGACCAATCCGCCCGGACACCGCACGGGTATTGTTTACCACCCGACTCAAACCTTCTTGCGACATGTGCGCCGTATTCATCCGCACCACATTCATCCCCGCTTTGTATAGCGCCCGGATAAATTCAACATCGCAACGTTGGTCGGAAATCGTGGCAATGATTTTCGTATGTTTCAGCATAAATGATCCTTTCAATTAACAGCAACCCGGTTATCCGGCCAGCAGTGCCTCCAGCGCCAGGCGGTAGGAATACATGCCGAAGCCGGCAATCACGCCTTTGCAGGCAGCCGACAGGCAGGAATGATGCCGGAAGGATTCGCGGGCATATACATTCGAGAGGTGTACTTCCACCACCGGCGTCGTTACCGCCCGGATGGCGTCATACAGTGCGAGGGAGGTGTGCGTATAGGCGCCGGCGTTCAGGATGATGCCGTCGAAGGAAAAGCCCGTCTCGTGTATCTTGTTGATCAGTTCGCCCTCCAGGTTGCTTTGGTAATCGGCTATCTCACATTGCGGATAGGCAGCTTTCAACGCCTCCAGCCCGGTGGACAACGTCTGGCTTCCATAGATGGAAGGCTCCCTGGTTCCCAGGAGATTCAGGTTGGGTCCATTGATTATCTGTATCTTCTTCATTGCTTTAGTCTCTTTATGATTGCTTTTGTTCCCTCTCCGGGACAAGGAAATATTCCCATATACGTGTACAAATGTAGTGATTTTTTTCACTACCGGCCGACTCTATTATACTGGGGAGTGCATTTCAAATAAATGATTTTATTCGCGCTCATTCGCGTGCATTCGCGGACCAATTTTTCTTTCTCTGCGGAGCGAAGCGTAGCATTTAGGGTTTGAGAGGTTCCCTTGAATGGATGACAAAGGGAGGCGCAAAATTCATTGTGTCTCAAAAAAAGAATGAACCGGTTATACGTTCTTTTTTTCGCGATCCTGGGGGGGTATAGACAGCGATTTGGGAGGCCGGAAAACGGACGCTACGGTGTTGGACGGTTGAACCGGAGGGAATTCCTGCCGGTACGACACCGCTGCCCAGGCGAAGGGAAACCGTCTCTACCTGCAACTCATCCCACAGGCCGGATTCCAGGAAACTGCGATGCAGCCGGGCGCCCCCTTCCACCAGCAGGGAATAAAGTTGCCGGTGGTATAAATGCTGGAGTATCTGGGGAACGACTGGCTGTGAAAAGTCGAGCCGGATGTATTCCACCCCCGGTCGCCCGACCGCGGGTTGGGCGGTGAATACGAGCGTGCGTACGGAGCCGTCCAGCAGATAATAGGTGGAGGGGATACGCAGGTGGCGGTCGAGGAACACGCGCACGGGCGAGGCGCTGGCCCAGTGGCGTACCGTGAGGGAGGGATTGTCGAGCCACGCCGTTTGTGTGCCGACCAGAATGGCGGCCACCTCGGAACGTAGCTTATGGACCATGCGACGCGTGACGGGGGAGGAGAGTTGTACCGGCCTTTCGGACGGGTTGGTCCGGATGCGGTCGATGAACCCGTCCGCGCTCTGTGCCCATTTCAGGATGATATACGGCCGTTGCTGCGTTTGCGCCGTAATGAAAAAGGCATTCAGTGCGACGGCTTCCCGCTCCAGCACGCCCGTAATCACTTCCACACCCGCTTTTCGCAGGACGCCGATGCCCCGCCCCGCCACTTCCGGATAGGGGTCCGGGCAACCGACCACGACTCTGGGGATGCCTTTGCGGATAATCAGTTCCGTACAAGGCGGCGTCTTGCCGTAATGGGAACACGGTTCCAGATTGACGTATAACGTGGCCTCGCGCAAGAGCGAGGCATCCCGTACGGACGCGATGGCGTTCACCTCGGCATGAGGCTCGCCGAACCGCCGGTGATACCCTTCGCCCAGGATACGTCCCCCATGCACCACCACCGCGCCCACCATCGGGTTCGGCGCCACAGACGACGCGCCCGCCCCGGCCAGCGCCAGGCAGCGCATCATGTATTTTTCTTCCTCCTGCATATTTCTTTTTTTTCGTATGTTTGCAACATGAACGAAACAACCGCCTACATCAGCGAATCGCTGCAAACACTTTATTCCCGGGAAGAGATACGGAGCCTGACCCGTCTGGTCATTGAATATGTTTGCGGCCTTCCGCTCCACGAGCAAATACTACACAAAGATAGGCAATTATCCTGCACCGAAAGGGAACGTGTGCGGGAGGTGGTACGGCGCCTCGGGCAGGCGGAACCGATCCAGTACATTGTGGGGGAAGTCTGCTTCGGGGGATTGTCCTTCGAGGTGAATCCGTCGGTGTTGATTCCCCGTCCGGAGACGGAAGAATGGGTGGAATATCTTCTCAGGAGGGAAACCACACCGGGATTGCGCGTGCTGGACATCGGCACGGGCTGCGGCTGCCTGGCGGTTACGTTGGCCAAACGCCTCGCCGGTGCAGAGGTCGCCGCCCTTGATATTTCGGCCGGAGCGCTGGCTACGGCCGGGCGGAATGCACAGCGGAACCGGGTTTCCGTCACTTTCCGTCAGGCCGACATCCTGACCGAACCGGCGTCGGCCTTTCCGGTATTCGACCTGATGGTCAGTAATCCACCCTACGTAAAAGAGTCCGAAAAAGCGGCTATGGCGCGGAATGTGCTGGATTACGAACCGCATCAGGCGCTGTTTGTCCCCGACAACGACCCCTTGCTGTTTCACCGCCGGATTGCCGACCTGGCGCGGGAGAAACTGGCTGAAAACGGTACATTGTATCTCGAAATCAACGCCGCCTGCGGAGAACTTACGCTAAATATGTTACGGGAAAAAGGCTTCCACCCGGTGAAGCTCATGCAGGATATGTTCGGCCGGGATCGTTTTGTCACGGCGCATATCCCGCCCTCCGAATCATGGCATTATTGAAGTTTATGAAGCAGCGAGATGAATCCGAACTCTTACGCCTGGCGGCCGCCTGGTGTTCTTCCGGTGAACGCTGTATCGCCGAGGTACGGAAAAAGTTGGCTGCGGCGGGAGCGTCGCCGGAAGTGGCCGAACGGATAACGGCCCGGCTACTGGAAGAAAAATTCGTGGACGAAGCCCGTTTCTGCCGCAGTTTTGTGAAGGACAAGTTCCGGTTTAACGGCTGGGGACGCATCCGTATCCGTCATGAACTGCAACAAAAAGGCATAGCCGCCTGTGTGATTGCCGAAGCCCTCGACGAACTGGATGAAGAAGCCTACCGGTCGGCTTTGTCGGGGATGCTCATAGCGAAAAAACGTACCACCAAAGGACATTCGGAATACGATGTTTTCCTGAAACTCTACCGTTTCGCCCGTGGCCGGGGATTTGAAGGCGCCTTCGTCTCCTCCTGCCTGAAACCCTTATTCGACGAGCATTATGATGTGGATGAAGAGGTTTGACCTGCTACAGTTGTTTTATCCGCGCCGGTGTCTGTTGTGCGGACGGACCTTGCTGACGGAAGAACAGCATTTGTGTCTCTACTGTCTTTGTGACTTACCTCGTACCCGTTATCATCAGCGGCTCGACAATCCGATGCGCAAGCTCTATGCAGGTATTCCGCAGATACGGGAACTCTCGGCTTTTCTGTTTTTCGAGCGGAACGGAAGGGCGCAAACACTGGTTCACGCAATCAAATATCATGGGAACAAATATTTAGCCGAACAATTAGGCAGCTTAGCGTCGTCCGAGATAAAGCCCAGCGGACAGCTTGACGACATAGACTGCCTGATTCCCGTAGCGCTGCACCCCCAAAGGGAACGGCAACGCGGTTACAACCAGTCCGAATGGATTGCGCGCGGCATGGCGTCCGTTTACCGGCGACCCATCAACAGCAACGCGCTTTACCGCAACATCCCTACCGCGACCCAAACGCGCCGGTCTTTCTACGAGCGTCATCTAAACGTGGAAAAGATTTTCGGCATCAGGAATCCCGATGCGCTGGCGGGTAAACACGTCCTGCTGGTTGACGACGTGGTTACGACCGGAGCGACCACCACCGCCTGCATCCATATGCTGGCCACGATCCCGGATATCCGTATCAGCGTCTTCGCCCTTGCGATTGTCCCGCCGCGATGAACGAAACACCCGGCAACGAGAGACGTCATTACCTGAACTCCTCCCACAGGGCCGAGGCGATGATGTCTTGCGTGTGGTTGGTCAGCACCTGTAAATTGCCGTATTCGGCGATGGTCTGTTCGTTGACGGTGACGGGCGGGTGAATCACCATTTCCATCCGGTGGGGATGCGCGTTGAGCGAGCCGATCGGCAGTACCCGAAAAGGCCCGTTGAGCGTGATGGGCGCTATCGGTAGTTGCCGGTCCAGCGCCATCCGGAAAGCGCCCTTATGAAACCGGGACATTTTACCGGTACCGGTACGCGAACCTTCGGGAAAAACAACTAACGAGGCGCCGTTTTTGAGTTGGCGTTCAGCTTCGGCAATACTGCGCAGCGCTGCACGCGGCGACGACTGGTCAACAAAAATAAAACCGGCTGCGCGACAGGCCGTCCCTACCAGCGGGATTTTGGACAGCCCGGCTTTCATCATCCATTTGATAGGGTATCCTATATATCCGTATATCAGGAAAATATCAAAAGCGCTCTGGTGATTGGCCACAAATATATACGACTGTGCAGGCTTCAGGTGTTCTCTCCCGCGCACCTTGACGGGACACAGGGTAATCAGGCAGGTGAGTTTAGACCAGAGCATTCCCGGATAGCAGGAGAAAAATTTCTCGCCTCCCAGCAGACAGCCTACCATTACGACCACGGCCGTCAGGATGGTGGACACGAAAAAAACCGGCATTACAATCAGCCAAAAATATATTAAATAGATGAGTCGCTTCATGTCATTTCGTTTTGAGAGGACAAAGATAAGGGCAAAATATGAGCCTTTCATCTTTTTTGGGAGAAAATATTTCGCCACTCAAGTTATTATTACGTTATTTGCGTACAAAATTCAAACTGATAAAAATTATTCAATTATGCGTGCAGTATTAAAGTATCTGGGTGTATTTATTCAGCTTATCGGTGTAGCGGTGCTGGCCGTACCGGCTATGGGCGGAGGAGTAACGAACCTGCATCTGGCGGTAGGATTGTCTTTCATCGTGGGGGGCTATTTGGCGCACATCGTGCTGGGCAAGCTACTGGAATTGTAAGAGGGTCGGGGCAGGAGTGGAAAGGGGAGAAGTTCCCGTTCCGCTACTTGCCGTGAGCCGGCTCATTTTTGAGACTGCCTGTCTGCTTGAAAACGGAATCGGCAAACGAGCGAAAGGCGAAAATTGGAGAAGGACTTGTTTCTTCTCCAATTTTTTTGTCTGCCTGCCGTTCCGGTAAACCCACACGCTCTTTACCCGTGCACCCGTGGAAGGATGAGCATACCGGGGGTAATCCTTTTCGGGCTGAAGGAATGCGAAAAACAGACCCGTAAAAGGAAGAGTTATTTCCGGACAATTTCTTCGCCGGCTCGCAAAAAAAGCTGAAAAACAGGCAGAAAACGAATCCATCTCCCTCCCGGATGAATTTCATCCCGGGAGAGATGAAATCCGTCCGGGGAGAAATGAAATTCATCCCGGGAGAGATGAAATTCATCCCGGGGGAAATGAATTTTATCCCGGGGGAGATGAAATTCATCCCGGGGGAGATGAAATCCGTCCCGGGGGGAACGAAATTCATCCGGGGGGAGATGAAATTCATCCGGGGAGAAACGAAATCCGTCCCGGGGGAGATGAAATCCGTCCCGGGGGAAATGAAATCCGTCCGGGGAGAAACGAAATGCGTCCTCCGGCAACTGATAGAAACCCCTAAATCAAGGCTTGCGAGGAGTAGTCCGC
>JAISOP010000309.1 GCA_031275525.1 Tannerella sp. | reverse complement strand
GAACGGACTGGCTACAGCCGGGGACGTCGTTCGGTTCCGGTATAGGTACGCCCTTCCTGCGTGGTCAGACGTGGTGGAAATATATGCCCGAATTTACGACCTATCTTTCGCGGCTCAATTACCTGTTTGAACGGGGCAAACCCGTATCCGATGTGCTTTGGTATCTCGGCGACGAAATCAACCACAAGCCCGACCAATTCGCGCCCTTCCCGGAAGGCTACAAATATGACTACTGTAATCCGGACGTCCTGCTCAACCGGCTTTCGGTGCGCGAGGGGAAAATCGCCACGCCGGAGGGTATATATTATAATGTAATATGGTTGCCGGATAATAAACGGATGTTGCCGGAGACGCTGGAGAAACTGCTGGCTCTGGTGAGCGAAGGCGCAGTGATGGTTGGGGATGCCCCGGAAAGCCTTGCGACACGGTCGGGAGGCGAGGCGTCACAACACCGTTTCGACGCGGCGGTGAAAGCCCTCTGGGGTGATACGGGCGGTGGAAATATCCGCAGAGTGGGCAAGGGAAAAGTGCTCTCCGGAATGTCGATTGACGATGCGGTAAAGGCCTTGGAAATGGCTCCCGATGTGGTTGGCGGGGATGCGATGTGGCTACACCGCAGGGAAGAAGGAGCGGACTGGTATTATGTTTGCGCACCTGTCGGCAGTGGTTTTCAAGGCGAACTGAGTTTCAACAACGCCGGGAACGCCGAAATCTGGGACCCTGTGAGTGGTGAAATCGATCCTGTCGAAATCGTTCAACGGGATGCCGGACGGACGTCCGTCAAGTTTGATTTGGCCCGTGCGGGTTCGTGTTTTGTAGTATTCAGTAAAAGAGCGCAGCCTGCCGTCGCCAAGAAAACGAACCGCGTTGCCGAATCAACGACCCTTTCCGGTTTCTGGACACTTGCCTTTCCTCCGGGCTGGGGCGCTCCCGGCCAGTTCGAGACAAAGGAATTGAAGGCATGGAAAGACCTCGACCTCTCGCCCGAAGCGAAAGCGTTTTCGGGAACGGTCACTTATACGACCACCCTGGATGCCGGAAAAATAAAGAAAGGGGCAAGGTATTCCCTTGATCTCGGTCGTGTGGAAATGATTGCGGCGGTAACACTGAACGGCAAAAAACTGCGCACGCTCTGGACGCCGCCTTACCGTCTCGACATCACGGATGCCGTGAAACCGGGCAGGAACACGTTGCAAATCGAAGTGACGGGTACCTGGTTCAACCGCCTTGTTTACGACGCGAACCTGCCCGAAGAACATCGTAAGACCTGGACCATCAACGGTCCGGCCAAAGATGCCGCGTTGCGGGAGAGCGGACTCCTGGGACCGGTTGAATGGAGAATTGAGAATTGAGAAAGAATTAGTGGTTAGCGGTTAGTGGTTAGTGGTTAGTGGGCGAATTTTCACTAACCACTAACCACTAACCGCTAACCACTAATTCGCCTTCCCGAGCGTCGCTTAACGTGCGAAGCGCACGAAGCCTTGATTTTTGGTTCTTCTTATCAAGAAAAAGAACAAATTCTCATCCACCACAATGGGTGTCAAAAGCAAGCGGTTGATGATTTTGTTACACAGGAGTGGTTAGTGGGGAATTGAGAATGGAGAACTTCCAAGAATTGAGAATTGAGAATTGAGAATGAAATGAACAGGTATTTCTCCGTGACACGGGGCGTTGTGGGCCATACCATTCATTCTCAATTCTCAATTCTCAATTCTATTCTCATAATGAACTCAAAAAAACATCTACCTTTATGGCCGATAACGCAAACAAAAGATTACGGAGATTAATTAAAAGCAAAGAGAATGAAACGTATAACTGTTTATTTAGTGATTGTATGCCCATTGATCCTGGGCCTTATGCTGTCTTCCTGCAAGCAAGACAAAGAGATTGTACCCTCCGCCGACTATGCGCCCTTTGTGAGCGCTTATACGGGTGGCGTCATTTCCGGCCGCTCCACTGTCCGGCTGGAGTTAACGCAGGAACAGCCCGTTGTCGAGACGGGCGTGGAAATGGAGAACACCTGGTTCCGCTTTTCGCCGGCACTCAGGGGAAAAATCCGTTGGGGGAATAACCGGACGGTTGAATTTGTGCCCAACCCCGGGGAACTGAAGCCGGGAACGCTCTACCATGCCACCTTTGCACTGGGAAAGGTGGTCAAGGTGGACAAGAAACTGGCGGAGTTTAATTTCTCTTTCCGTGTGGAAGAACGGGACTTTGTGGTGAAGCTCCTGTCGCCGATCGTCTCGGCGGACGCCCCGGAGCAAGTCTCCGTGATGGGGGAAATACATTTCAATGACCCACCTCAACAGGCCGACGTGGAGCAGATGATTTCCGCCTCAAGGGACGGGGAGTCGTTCAAACCGGCGGTCGAGGCAGTGGAAGAACAGGCAAACAGCTATCGTTTCACCTTTAGCGGCATTCCTAAAAAGGAGGAAGAGGGCAACCTCGAAATCAAGGTCTCCGGCAAAGCCATCCGGGTGAATAAGGAGGTCGCCGAAAACGTACCGATTCCGGGGATGCAGCCCTTTAAGCTCCTGTCGGCGGATGTGATCCGGACGCCCGACTATGGCTTGCAACTCACCTTTTCGAGTCCGGTTTCCGACAGCCGCGACCTCAACGGGCTGATTAGGCTCAGCGCTACTTCCCCTGTTTCGGAGACAGAAAACGCGATTTCCTTTGCCGCGCAGGTGCAGGACAATAAAATCAACCTGTTTTTTGAGCGCAAGAACGGATTCCGTACCCTGACCGTACAGATCGACCAGGGATTGAAAAGCGTCCGCAGCGAAAACCTGGCCCCAACCCCCCCCCTTGTCGTAGAACTGACTTCGCTGGACCCCAAAGTCGAGTTTTTGACCTCCGGCGTCATCCTGCCCGACGCGAAGAACCTGCTCTTGCCTTTCCGCGCCGTCAGCCTGCGGGCGGTCGATGTGAAAGTCATCCGCATTTTCGAAAACAATATATTGATGTTCCTGCAGAACAACCCCCTTTCCTCGTCCTCCTACGTTTCCGACCTCAGAAGAGCGGGACGCCTGGTGTACAAAAAAACACTCCGCCTGGACAACGACCCAAACAAAACGGTGTATAACTGGGAGAACTATTCCCTCGATTTAAGCCCCCTCATTGGCCGGGAACCGGGCGCCATCTACCGGGTGGAGCTTTCTTTCAAGCGGAATTACGCCGTTTACCCGTGCGAAAACAGTCCGGCGCTGGGCGAGCTGACGGAGGTCGGCGACGGCGAAATCAGCGCAAAGGACGATGAACGCTGGGATACTCCCTCGGCGTATTACAGCTCGTATTACGACGATATGAACTGGGAGGAATACGACTGGAGCGAACAGGACAACCCCTGCCATGCAAGCTACTACATGTTCGGGTCGCGCAATGCAGCCGCCAATGTGCTGGCCTCCGACCTGGGAATGATCGTGAAAAGCAATGCGAACAATCAGCTGTGGGTTGCCGTGTCGAACCTGCTGGATACCCGGCCGGTGGCCCATGTGGAAGTAACGGCCTACAATTTCCAGTTACAGCCCATCGGCTCTGCCCGGACGGACGAGAACGGGTTTGCCTCCTTCACGGCCAGGAACAAACCCTTTGTCGTGGTCGCCTCGATCCGGGACCAGAAAGCGTATCTCCGGATGACGGACGGCGAGGAAAACCTGTTAAGCCGCTTCGACGTGGGCGGAAAGGACACCCAAAAGGGGCTGAAAGGCTATGTTTACGGCGAGCGGGGCGTGTGGCGGCCGGGCGACACGCTGCACCTCTCCTTCATGCTGGAAGACCGGGAACGGCGCATCCCGGACCATCATCCGGTGGCCATCGAAGTGTACAATCCCCGCGGGCAATTCCATTCAAAACAGCTGTCGGTCGGCGGGCTGAACGGCCTGTACACGTTCGCGCTGCCCACCCGCGCCGACGACCCGACCGGATTGTGGAATGCCTACGTGAAAGTCGGCGGCGCCTCGTTCCACAAGGCCTTGCGGATCGAAACCGTCAAACCGAACCGGCTGAAAATAAACCTGGACTTGCCCGGTTCCCGGCTTTCGGCGGCAAACAGTCCGGCGCCGATCCGACTCCGGTCGGCCTGGCTGACGGGCGCCACCGCGCAAAACCTGAAGGCAAAAGTGGAAATCACCCTTTCCAAAGCGGCCACTCAGTTCAAGGGATATGAAAACTACCTCTTTCAGAATCCGGCAACGGACTTCTCGCCCGGCGGCGCGTCGGAGGTCTTCGACGGCACGCTGAACAACCTGG
This sequence comes from Tannerella sp., assembly GCA_031275525.1. Taxonomy (GTDB): domain Bacteria; phylum Bacteroidota; class Bacteroidia; order Bacteroidales; family Tannerellaceae; genus Tannerella. Next base: position 6,359 of record JAISOP010000309.1, on the reverse strand, counting down.
GCGAAGCCGGCTTCGCCCTGCAAGCGCTTCCCGCCGCAGGTGCGCCGGGGATGTTGCAGGCCCACATCGCCTGCCGCGTATATGAGCCGGGCGGCGATGTGAGTTTCTATTATCAGAACGTTCCCTATTCCCCGTTCAAAACCTACGTGGGGATTAACTTCAACCGCAATCCGTCCGAATATTACCTGGAAACGGACACGGAGCATACCTTTGACGTGGTCACGCTGGATGCGGACGGCAAACCGGTGAATGCCTCCGACCTGGAATACAAAATCTACCGCGTCGGCTGGAGCTGGTGGTGGGGATACGAGGACCAGTCGTATGCCTCCTATCTGCAAAACGCCTCCATCAAGCCGGTCGATGCCGGACAGTTGAGTACGGTCGGCGGGAAGGCACAAATCAAGTTTCAGGTCAATCACCCGGACTGGGGGTGTTTCCTGGTTTACGTGAAAGACCGCCAAAACGGACATGCCTGCGGCGGCACGGTGTACCTGGACTGGCCGGAGTGGAGGGGACGGTCTTTCCGGTCGAACCCGGACAATGTCCGTATGCTGACTTTCTCGACCGGGAAGACGTCGTACGAGGCCGGCGAAGAAGCGACGGTCATGATTCCGGCAGCCCCGGGCGGGCGGGCCTTGGTGGCCATCGAAAACGGGTCGGACGTGCTGAAGCGCGAATGGGTGGAGATTCCCGCCTCGGGCTACGCCAAATACACCTTCCGGGTAACGGAACACATGGCGCCCAACATCTACGTCCACGTCAGCCTCCTGCAGCCTCACGAACAGGCGGTGAACGACCTCCCCATCCGCATGTACGGCGTCATGCCGCTCTTCGTGACCAACAAAAAATCCACCCTCACCCCCCTGATTACAATGGCGGACGTGCTGCGTCCCGAGACCGAATTTACGGTAAAGGTGAAGGAAGCCGGAGGAAAGCCGATGACCTATACGCTGGCCGTGGTGGATGACGGACTGCTGGACCTGACGAACTTCAAGACCCCGGACCCGTGGAACGAGTTTTATGCCCGCGAGGCGCTGGGCATTCGCACGTGGGACCTCTATGACGCGGTCATCGGGTCATTCACGGGAAAATACGGCTCCATCCTCGGCGTGGGCGGCGACGGCGACCTTCAGGCCCCGAACGGCCAAGCCAACCGTTTCAAGCCGGTCGTACGCTTTATCGGCCCCTTTGCCTTGGGGAAAGGCAAGGAACAGACCCACGCCCTGACCCTGCCGTCGTATATCGGTTCGGTTCGCGTGATGGTCGTGGCCGGACAGGACGGCGCCTACGGGAAGGCGGAAAAGACGGCGCCCGTCCGTACGCCGCTGATGATCCTCTCCTCGCTGCCGCGCGTAGTCGGCATAGACGAAGAAATCGTTTTGCCGGTGAATATCTTTGCCACGGAAGAGGCGGTGAAGGACGTCTCCGTCAAAGTGGAAACCACCGGCAAACTCAAGCCGGCCGGCGAACGGCAGCAAAGCACGACCTTCTCCACGCCCGGCGACCGGATGCTCTACTTCACCCTGAAGTCCGGCGCCGAAACGGGCATCGAAAAAGTGACGGTCACCGCTTCCGGAAACGGCCACACCTCCGTGGAAACGATTGAAATAGACGTACGCAATCCGAATCCGCCGGCGCTGCATTTGACGGGCAAACTGCTGTCTCCCGGGGAATCGGCCGATTTCACCTGGCACTCGGCCGGTGCATCCGGCGGCAACTGGGTGAAACTGGAGGCTTCGCGTATTCCACCGGTCGATCTCAACAGCCGCTTCGACTACCTCTACAGCTACCCGCACTACTGTTCGGAACAGCTCACCTCCTGCGCCTTGCCCCTGCTCTTCCTTTCCTCTTTCAGGGAATTGGGCGAAGAGGAATCCGTCGCGGTGAAGACCAATATCCGCGAAGCGATCGCCAACCTCTACACCCGTCAACTCTCCAATGGCGGCATGGCTTACTGGGCGGGCAATACCCTTGCCGACACATGGATATCTTCCTATGTGGGCCATTTCCTGGTATTGGCGAAGGAAAAGGGGTATGAGGTCAACGAGGGTGTACTCGACCGGTGGAAAAATTACCAGCGTGCCACGGCGCTGAACTGGCGGTCGAACAGCCTTCGCCGGCGATACGCCTACTTCGACGACGCGTATGACCAGGCCTACCGCCTTTATACGCTGGCGCTGGCCGGCGCCCCGGAAACGGGCGCAATGAACCGGCTGAAGGAAGTGAAAGACCTGTCGCAGCAAGCCCGCTGGCGATTGGCCGCCGCATACGCGATAACGGGCAAGGAGAACATTGCCAATGAACTGGTCTTTAATCAAAAAACGGAAGTCGCTCCCTACCCGCTGAACAATGCCTGGTATGGTTCGCCGAGCATGGACGAAGCGCTGATTCTGGAGACGCTGCTATTGCTGGGGAAGGAAAAAGAGGCCTTTGTGCTGGCGCAGAAAATCTCGCGGGAACTGTCCGGCGCAACGTTCTTCACGACGCAGACCACGGCCCATGCCCTGGCAGCCATGGCGCGTCTGGCGGAAAAGACCTCCGGCACGCTACAGTTCGACTGGTCGCTGAACGGGGCCGAACAAGCTCCGGTGAGGACGGGCAAAGCGGTCGTCCTGCACAACCTGCCGCTCCGTCCGGAAGCCGGACAGGCCACGGTCAAGAACGTGGGCGACGGCGTACTCTACGTCAACCTGGCCTCCAAGACCTTGCCGCTCCGGGATTCGCTGCCTGCGATCGCAAACCATATCCGGCTGGATGTATCATACTTGCAGCCGGACGGTTCACCGGCCGACGTTTCGCAACTCAGGCAGGGACAGGACATCCTGGCCGAGATAAAGGTTTCGAACATCAGCGGATACAGCGACTACACGAATCTGGCGCTGACGCAAATCCTCCCCTCGGGCTGGGAAATATACAACGAGCGGATGCAGCATCCGGAAGCCGCCGGCAAGGACGAACAGGGCGTCTCATACACCTACTGCGACATCCGGGACGACCGCGTATTGACCTATTTCGATTTGCCCCGTAACCAAAGTAAGGTTTTCAAAGTACGGTTGATGGCCTCGTACGCCGGTTCCTTTGTGCTTCCGGCCGTCCATTGCGAAGCGATGTACGACGCAAGCGTACAGGCTCGAACCGTAGCGGGCCGCGTCACAGTCGAACGGTGAACCGGAAAGCCGCCTTTCCTGCCTTAGAAGTGTCGGCACTTCTGCCTTAGAAGTGCCGGCACTTCTGCCTTAGAAGTGCCGGCACTTCTGCCTTAGAAGTGTCGGCACTTCTGCCTTAGAAGTGTCGGCACTTCTGCCTTAGAAGTGTCGACACTTCTGCCTTAGAAGTGTCGACACTTCTGCCTTAGAAGTGCCGGCGCTTCTGCATTAGATTTCTTGACCATCATCTTCTAAATTGTTTCGATAAGCTACGCAATCGCTTTTGAATAGACAACAAAATCTTTCGATATATGTAAAAAGAGTTTCGGAATTACTTGCTACTGTAAAAATACCGTTTTATCTTTGCGCAAATTTTTGCAGTTGAATTCATGAAACGCAGTCATAATATAGCACAATTGAGCGATTTGTCCATCCGGTGGGACCTTGTCATTATCGGCGGCGGGGCAACCGGACTGGGCGTGGCGGTAGATGCCGCATCGAGAGGTTACAGGGTCGCCCTGCTGGAGCAGTCCGATTTCACCAAAGGCACCTCCGGCCGCAGCACCAAGCTGGTACACGGCGGCGTCCGTTACCTGGCCCAGGGCGACATCGGGCTGGTGACGGAGGCTTTGCATGAGCGCGGACGGATGCGGGAAAATGCTCCTCACCTGGTAAAAGACCAGCGGTTTATCATTGGGAACTACCGGTGGTGGGAAAAACCGTTCTACACACTGGGGCTGACCCTCTATGACCTCCTGGCGGCCAAACGCGCCTTCGGCCGGTCGCTGCCGATGAGCCGGAAACAAGTCGCGGCGGAGATCCCGCAAATCCGCACCAGGGGATTGAGGGGAGGCGTGGTTTATCACGACGGGCAGTTCGACGACTCGCGCATGGCGGTTAACCTGGCGCAGACCGCCACGGAACTCGGCGCCGTGTGCGCGAATTATGTCAGGGTGACCGGGCTGGCGAAAGACCGGGACGGGAAAATCACAGGTATCGACGCCCTTGACCTGCTTACGGGCCGGGCGATCGCTCTACAGGCCGGGGTCGTTGTCAACGCAACGGGGGTTTTTGTCGATGAACTGATACAGATGGATGTCCGGGGAAAAAACCGCATTGTGCGTCCCAGCCAGGGCGTGCACCTGGTAGTTGACCGGTCGTTCCTGGGGGGCGACACGGCGATTATGATTCCCCGGACAAGCGACGGCCGGGTACTGTTCGGCGTACCCTGGCACGGGAAAGTAGTCCTGGGAACCACCGACACGCCGATGAACGAATGTGTGCTGGAACCAAGGGCGCTGGACGAAGAGATCGACTTCATCCTGCGCACGGCCGGCGCCTACCTGCTGAAACAGCCGCGGCGTGAAGACGTGCTTTCCGTATTTGCCGGCTTGCGACCGCTGGCCGCTCCCGGGAAAAGCGCGGACGGAAAGAAAACCAGGGAAATCTCCCGGAGCCATCTCCTCATCGTCTCCAAAAGCGGCCTGCTCACGGTCACCGGCGGTAAGTGGACAACCTACCGGCGGATGGCGGAAGACACCGTCAACCAAGCGGCCGCCATCGCCGGACTGCCGCGCAGGAAATGTACGACCAGGCATCTGCATATCCACGGATATGACAAAACGGTGAACCGGGCATCTTTTCACAGCGTTTATGGCTCCGATTACGAAAAGATATTACTTTTGCAACATGAAAACAGCAACTGGAACGAAAAACTCCATCCGCAATATGATTACACCGGGAAGGAAGTCATTTGGGCTGTGCGTGAGGAAATGGCCTTCACGGTCGAAGACGTCCTGGCACGCAGGCTCCGGTTGCTCTTTCTCGACGCCCGGGCTGCCCTGGAAGCGGCGCCTGCAGTGGCCTCCCTGATGGCGAAGGAACTGGGTGAAGACGCCGCCTGGGAGCAGGCACAGGTCGAGGCCTTCACGGAAACGGCCAAGGGATATTGCCTGGATGCGTGAAAAGCGGTACCCCTTACAAGGGGTCGATGGTTAACGATCCCGGTCGGCGGTGGATTTCAGATACTATCATTATAAATATATGGAAAAATACATTTTATCATTCGACGCCGGGACAACCAGTTCCAGGGCGATTGTGTTCAACACTCGGGGCGAAGCCTGTTCGGTTGCACAGAAGGAGTTTTCACAGCTATTCCCGCACGACGGGTGGGTCGAACATGACCCCTACGAGCTATGGTCTTCGCAGGCCGCCGTAGCTGCCGAGGCCATTACCAAGATAGGCATCGGCGGAACCGACCTGGCGGCCATCGGCATTACGAACCAGCGCGAAACAACCCTCGTATGGGACCGAACCACGGGCGAACCGCTCTACAATGCCATCGTGTGGCAGGACCGGCGTACGGCGGAGTACTGCGACGAACTGAAAAACAGGGGACTGCTTTCCTTTATCCGGAGCAAGACCGGCCTTATCATCGACGCCTATTTCAGCGCAACGAAAATCAAGTGGATCCTTGACCATGTGGACGGTGCGCGCACCAAGGCCCTCAAGGGACAGTTGGCTTTCGGTACGGTCGATACCTGGCTGGCCTGGCAGTTGACCAAAGGCCGGATACACGTAACGGACGTCTCCAACGCCTCGCGCACGATGCTCTACAACATCCACACACAGGAATGGGACGACGAACTGTTGCAACTGTTTGACATTCCCGCAAGCATGATGCCCGAAGTAAAAGCCTCGTCGGAGGTTTACGGACACACCACCACGACGATCTTCGCCTCGCACGTACCTATTGCCGGTATCGTCGGCGACCAGCAGGCGGCGCTCTTCGGGCAGATGTGCATCGAACCGGGTATGGTGAAGAACACCTACGGCACCGGCTGCTTTATCCTGATGAATACGGGAGACCGGCCGGTGGCCTCCAAAAACAACCTGGTCAGCACGATCGCCTGGCGGCTGAACGGCCTCACATCCTATGCGCTTGAAGGGAGCATCTTTGTCGGGGGCGCCATTGTCCAGTGGCTGCGCGACGGCCTGAAAATCATCCGCTCGTCGTCGGACGTCGAGACCCTGGCCGGACAGGTGGACGACAATGGAGGCGTCTATTTTGTCCCGGCGCTCACGGGACTGGGCGCGCCCTACTGGGACCAGTATGCCCGCGGCGCCATTGTCGGCCTTTCGCGCGGCGTCACCGACGCGCACATTGCCCGCGCTGCACTCGAAGGCATTGCCTACCAGACCATGGATGTCGTC
>JAISOP010000304.1 GCA_031275525.1 Tannerella sp. | reverse complement strand
CCCCCCCCCCCCCCCATTTAGTGTTTTTTCACACAAATAGTTCGTTGCCTCCTGCAATTCGGCAAACCCCTTGCGGCGTTCGCTTATATCGGTGGCGGCAAAGAAGATGATTTTTTTATCTTGCGGCAAGTTTAAATCCGTACGTGCCTGCGATTTGGAAGTGGGGTGAAAAATCTTCCCGTTTACGGGTTGGAGAATTACGGAAACACTGCGGTTGAGATAAAAACCGCACTTTTCCGCACGCCTTTGATCGGTGGACGATATAGTTAAAAATCGCACGTCGGGTGGGAAGTTTGCTTTTTTCGTTGCGAAATTCCGTTTGGCGATATGTTTTTTTGACGCCGTGAGCAGCGCCGGGCAGTCGCTGCAATCCGTTTCGTAGCCCTTGCAGTTCCAGGGATAATGACAGCCCCCGGTGATCGGTGCGTTATCAATCAGCACCCAGTACATTTTTGCCCTTGTGAGCTGTGCCAACTCATGGATGGTGGCCGTATTGATAAAGTTACTGACCCAGTGTATATAAATGACGTCGGGGTTAAAATCTATTTTCCGTAAAACCGCCTTTGCCGAAAAGTTCGATTTCCGCTCGTCGAGGTTATAAAAATAATAGTCGGGATGCGTTTTCCCCACTTTCAGCCGGGTTTGTATCCGGTGAAATACCAGTATGATTTTATCCAGAAACCGTTTGACGGACTTGTGCATGGGTTTTATGAATCCGATAATATCAGGGTCGTTTTTGGTTTTGAATACGACCACAAGTTTTGAACGGTGCCCCCGGGCGTTAAGCACTGAATTAAATGCCGCAGCCGCATTGCCTGCGCCGCGTAAATCGGTAGAAGTGATATGCAGAATATTCATATTGGTTATTCATTTTAGGGGGACGGTCTTAAAATCAAACGTTGAAACTTCTCTGTCGCTCGAACGGACGGTGATTTTGAAGGCATATTCCTCTCCTTTCTCGAATACCGGCCGGGACGAAAGCCATACATGCGTCTTCTCATAGGGTTGGAGGGCAGGTACCGTACCGGTTCCGACCGTTATCGTTTTCCCGTCTTTCTCGGCCGTGAGGTCCAGGGAAGCCTCGTACGAAGCTACCTGACCGAAATTCCGCACCTCTATGCTCAGGTCAAAACCGTCTGTGCGAGGCGTAAACAGGGGCGCCAGGGCGGAGAGATAAGGCTCCAGGTAGTTGACGTAAGGCAACCGGGCATACCCGTAGAGCAGTTTTCCCCCGGGCGTCCGGCCGAGTAGCTTGGGGGCAAACTCATCGGCCGTGATCCCATTGCCGGCAGCATCGAAGGTGACAATCAGGTCGTCGCCCGACTTTTCCGAACGGAGGGCCTTGGCGCCCCGGCCGAAATTGACCTCCGTCGAGGCGCCGAAGCGCAGGGAGGCCACATCGACGTCCGTGTGCGGATGAAAGCCCTTTTCGGCGGCGATTTTCACGCGGATGGTTTGGGTGGCCGGCGTAATGGGTTCCGTGTCGAGCACGGTCAGCAGCAAACCGGGATTCAGCGGGATGGTTATATTCTTGGAACTATGGTTGTCGCTACCCTTGTCGTCGTTTTTCAGCACGTCGATAACGGCAAAATTGGCCTGGACGGCACGGCCGTATTCGTCCTGATAGACTTTGATCCGTTCATACTTGAACCAGTCTTCCACGTATCCGTCTTCATGTTTGGAAATGCCCGGCAGGTAGGCTTCGCCCGGATCGACTACCCAGTGGATACCGTCTTTTGAGCGCAGGTAATACGCAATCCGTCCCAGCCAGTCGTTGACAATAAGGTGGTATTGAACATGGTCGCGCCACACGACCGGGTCTTCAAAATTGCCTTCCACCGGCGGATAGACTCGCCGGTCGGTCAACTGCCGGTAGGGTGACAGCCCGGTCTCGCTAATCCAGATACCCCCTCCCCGGCAGACCATCAGGAAGGAACCGTCTTCGCGCCGGGCAAAGGTCAGGTTGGTAAGACCTTCGACGATGCGGCGCCCCCGCGGGTCGAACTCAAATTGGCTGTACGTCCATTGGCCGTCCATCTGGTCGGACACATAGCGTCCGTCTATGACGTATAGCACATAGCGTCCGTCCTGCAGGCGGAAGGCTTCGGGATTGTGTCCGCGGCCGATGGTGTTCTTCACCGTAAAGGGGCCGGAAAGCCGGTCGCCGATGGCATGGAATACGGTGGAATTGGACCATTCGTGATGTCCCTTGAGCGAATTTTCCGGCCATCCGCATACGAACAGGTGATATTTCCCGTCCTCACCCTGGAGGATGTTGCCACCCCAAAAGGAAATGCTGTCGTTTTCAATGCCGTTGTCCACGTAACGGGGCACGACGCCTTCCGCGCCCCACACCTCTTTTGAGAGGTGTCCCGGAGGCATGGGCAGGAAACGGTCTATAAACCGCCCGCCTTCCACCAGCCGGCTCCACTCGGCCGGACGCGGACGTTCCGTAATCTGGGCTGTTAAGCAAACGGTGCCCGCCATGATCAGGCCGGCGATACAGGCCGTCAGGAGAGCGGCCTTGGTAAAAAATGCGCATTGCGCCGATTGTTTTGTTGACATAGATAATTTATTGAGGGTTATTAATCCTATTACGCAAAATCTGTGTTTCCCGGAGGCTCCGTCCGGGACGTTTTCCGAGCGCCCGGATGTTTTCCTGCAAGTTGCGAGAGATAAAAAAACGACAGTTCCGCGTAACATGAGTTATTAAAATCAGGAGGGACGTTCATGCGGAACGCCAAACTCCCTGCAAGTGATTTTTTCGATGGCTACGCGCCAGATTTTCACATTCTCGACGGCCGGCCTGGCATAGCGAAAAGTCCTGTCCGAATAGTGGCTCATCAGGATGTTCAAGGCTTCCGTTTTCCGGTCGAAGTCTTCTTCAAAAGCGACCTTCCCCCAGGCCATGACGCTTTTGGAACGCATCCGGTAACTGCAAGCCACGTCGGGATGCTGGTAAACGAGTTCGCTTTTTGCCTGGAAGACAATACATACATTCGGATTTTGACGGAGTTGCGCGATACTGCCGCCTTCCTGCGCCGAGTGCAGGTAAATCACTCCGTCTGCGTAGCCGAAATTCATCGGCAACACATACGGAATACCGTCCGCACCGGCCATCCCGACAAAACAAACGTCACACGCGCGAATGACGGCTTCTATCTTTTCCTTTTCGGTATGTTCAACTGTTTTCATACATAAACGAAGTTCATTACATGTCCATCTGATCAAATGAAAGCGGAAGCAGGGCGGCTGCCGAATCTACGCAACGCACTTCCTCACAGCCGCAAAGCAGGATACGTACCGGCTGGCGTTGACGCCGTTCCGTTTCCTGCAACACCTGACGACATGCACCACAGGGTGCAATGGACGGCAACACCCGGCCGTCCCTGACGGCCACTACCGCCAGCGCCTTCACCGGCGCCTTCGGGTAACGGGCGCCGGCGCCGAACAGCGCTACCCGTTCGGCACACAGTCCCGACGGCGAAGCCATGTTCTCCTGGTTATTGCCTGTCACCAGCGTACTATCGGCCAGCACGGCCACCGCACCTACACGGAAACCGGAATAAGGCGCATACGCCTGTTCCGCAACGGCAACGGCTATATCCCTCCACTGTTTTTCTTCGGTGGATAGTTCTTCCGTCCGAAACGTCCGAACCGTAATTTCTATCGTCTTAGTATTCATTTTTTTTCATGCAGACGGTCTCTCATGCCGTATAATTGTTCCGCAAATGGTAATCATTTCTTTTGGATGAGTTCCGTTATTTCATAATTTCTATTGGGAGGGTTCCGGTTTGTTTGATTCTGCGTAACATGAGTGATTCATATATTCCCGGTTGTTGTCTCACCAAGATTCGAACTTGGACAAACAGAA
>JAISOP010000282.1 GCA_031275525.1 Tannerella sp. | reverse complement strand
GGTGTACTCCGAGGGGAGTACACCATGTACTCCCGGGAGTGAAGCGTAATATACTAAAGAAGAAATATTTACGAATTTAATAAGATCGAATTTATGAACACAACAAGAAGAAAATTTTTAAAGGCTGCCGCCAGTGGCAGCGTAGCATCCGTGATGGCGCCGTCGGTGTTCGGGAGCGGGGAGAGAAACCAGGCTAGCGCTCCGACGGTGATCCCGAAGGAGGCTTTTGGGGCCAACGACCGTATCCGCGTGGCCGTACTGGGCCTCAACGGTCGCGGACAGACGCACGTCGAAGAAGTGATGAAACAACCCAATGCAGAGGTGGCCATGCTGTGCGACCCCGACTTGACGATCCTCCGCCAACAGGCCCGGGGGTTTGAGAAAGAGTATAAAAAGAAGGTGGCCGTGGAACAGGATTTCCGGAAGGTATATGACAACAAGGACATCGACGCCGTCACGCTGGCCACGCCCAACCATTGGCACGCGCTCCAGGTCATCCTGGCTTGCCGGGCGGGAAAGGATGTGTACGTCGAAAAGCCGGCTACCCATAATATTTATGAAGGACGCAAGATGATTGAAGCGGCCTACAAATACAACCGTATCGTGCAACACGGCGTGCAGTTGCGCAGCTCGGTGGCCATCCGCGAAGCGGTCCGGCACCTGCGCGACGGGCTGATCGGAAGGGTGTATATGGCTCGCGGACTGGTGTATCGTTGGCGTCCCGATATTGGGAACCAGGGCGTTTCGAGAATTCCCGAAGGCCTGGATTATGACCTTTGGTGCGGGCCGGCGCCCATGGCGCCTTTTACGCGTAACCTGGTGCACTACAACTGGCACTGGCATTGGAACTACGGCAACGGCGACGTGGGTAACCAGGGTATCCACCAAACCGACCTCTGTCAATGGGGGCTGGGGGTGGGCCTGCCGGAACGTATCACCTCTATGGGCGGTAAATTCCTTTGGGACGATTGCAAGGAGGTGCCGGAAATCCAGACTTCCGTCTATCATTATCCCAGGCAGAAGAAAATCATCCAGTTTGAGGTGCGCAACTGGTGTACCAACCTGGAAGACGGGGCCGGGGTGGGCAATATCTTCTATGGGGAGAAGGGCTACCTGGTGGTCAAGGGTTATGGGACGTACGAATCCTATCTGGGCGAGAAACGGGAGAAAGGCCCGTCGCGTACGGAGGGAAATGAAATGGCGTTGCATGTCAAAAACTGGCTGGATGCCATCCGCGCCAGGGACATGAGCCTGCAAAACGCGCCCGTGGAAACAGGACATCTCTCTTCGGCGCTGGCTCATCTGGGGAATATTTCCTACCGCCTGGGCAGGCAACTGGATTTTGACCCGGTGGCGGAACAGTTTATCGGGGACGAGGATGCCAACCGGATGTGTACACGCGAATACCGCCAACCCTATGTAATTGAGAATGAAAATTAGTGGTTAGTGGTTAGTGGTTAGTGGTTAGTGGAAAATGCCCACTTATCACTGATTACTCACCGCTCACCACTGAGAATTGAGAATTAAAGAATGAAATTAGCGGTTAGTGGTTAGTGGTTAGTGGTTAGTGGAAAATGCCCACTTATCACTGATCACTCACCGCTCACCACTGAGAATTGAGAATTAAAATATGAAAACAGTTTTGATATTATCGGCCTGCTTTTTGGGTGGGCTTGTTTGCTGCACGACCTCAAGGCCATCGCCTTCGTATGGGGTTTGCAGCCAGTTGTCCGATTATCCTGCCATACAGGCAGCGGGCTATGATTTCATTGAATTGTCGGTGGGCGGTTTCCTGGCTCCGGCGCAAAGTGATTCGGTCTTCCTCTCCCACCTGGCGGAGATGAAGGCGCTGGAGGCTAAACCTGTTTCCTGCACCGTCTTCCTGCCGGGGGATTATAAGGCGGTGGGGGAAGCGCCACACCATGACGAGATTGTGGCCTGGGGCGAGATAACGTTCCGGCGGGCCGGCCAGGCGGGAGTCCGTTACATTGTGTTCGGGAGCGGCGGCGTCCGGCGCATCCCGGAGGGCTTCGACCGGGAAAGGGCTGTGCAGCAGTTTGTGGCTTTGTGTAAGCGGTTGGCTGTGGCGGCCCAACGATATGGGGTGACGCTGGTCGTTGAACCGCTCAACAGGGCTGAGACCAACCTGGTCAATTCCTTGGAGGAGGGTGCGGCCATTGTTGAAGCGGTCGATCACCCGAATGTGCGCCTCCTGTGCGACCTCTATCACATGAGCCGGGAAAATGAACCGGCCTCGGAGATTGTGAAATACGGGAAGTATATCCGTCACTGCCACATCGCAGAGAAGGAAACCCGTTCGGCGCCCGGTACGCAAGGGGACGATTTCAGACCTTATTTTGCCGCCCTGAAACAGATTGGTTACAAGGGGTGTATTTCCATAGAGGGCAGGTGGAACGATTTAGACTCACAACTGGCGCCGGCGCTGGCCTATATGAAAAGACAATTCGAGGAAAGCGAAAAGAATTGAGAATTAGTGGTTAGTGGTTAGTGGTTAGTGGTTAGTGAAAAACGCCCACTTATCACTAACCACTTACCACTAACCGCTAACCACTCATTAGAGATTCCCTTATGGCATTGGCTCCGTCTCCGCGGGGCTTTAGCCCAATACTCCCTTTTTTTGCCGTTTGCTTTAGCTGACGGCCAAAGCCCCGCGGAGACAGAGTGGAGAGAGCGGTCGGAACGATACCGGAAACAGCCTGATCGGTCTTGCGGAGGGCGTTGTTCCGGCGATCCGAACCCCTTTTTCCGTTTTATGTTTTTTTATAGATAAAAACGACCTCTTTGTTTAGGTGGCCGGCCTTCTGAAACGTACTTCTAAGTATATACCCGGAAAATGAATAGGGGTATCAACTTTATAATTTAAAAGAGTATGAAAAATATTTTGTACGGAATCACTTTGATTCAAAAAGGAATTTGTTTAAAACACATCCTCAGGATCCTGAGGATTCAATTAGCATTGCTATTTGTATGTTGTATGGGCATTGGTGCCACGGACGCAGATTCGCAGGAGGTGAAAATTTCCTTTGTGGCGAAGAACGCGGCCGTCAGGGAAATCCTCCGGCAGATTGAGGACAAAACGGACTTCCTGTTTCTCTATAACCAGGAGGAAGTGGACGTGAACCGGAAGACCTCCATGAACGTGAGGAAAAAGAATGTACCCGAAATCCTGTCCGAACTGTTTAACGCAACGGACGTGAGGTACATCGTGGAAGGCACGAACATCGTGCTGGTCAAGCTGCCGCCCGCCGCGAGGCCGACGATCGCCGGGCGGCAAACCGGGCGGCGGATTACCGGAACCGTGGTGGACGCTACGGGCGAGCCGGTGGTCGGCGCCAACGTGGTAGAAAAAGGCGTGCCGGCCAATGGAACGGTGACCGACGTGGACGGGAATTTCTCGCTCACGGTGGCCGACAACGCCGTGTTGCAAATCTCTTTCATGGGTTATATCACACAAGAAATCAGCGTGTTATCCGCGGGGGGGGGGGGATCCTTGCAATCAAGTTGTTAGAGGACATGCAGGCGCTGGAGGAAGTGGTGGTCGTGGGTTACGGGACGCAGAAGAAAGCGAACCTAACCGGCGCCGTTGCTACGGTCTCCCTTCCTGAAATGGAAAAACGAACGGTCGCGCAAACCTCATTAGCGCTGGCCGGTCTGGTGCCGGGCGTCGTCGTGACGCAGCGGAGCGGTAAACCGGGCGGGGATGGAGGCACCATCAGCGTGCGCGGTAAAACGACGCTGGGCAACAACGATGTGCTGGTGCTCATCGACGGCGTCGAGTCAAACATCAATACCATTGACCCCAAGTCCATCGAATCCATTTCCGTACTCAAAGATGCGGCCTCGGCAGCTATCTACGGAAACCGGGCGGCCAACGGGGTGATCCTTATCACCACCAAACGTGCCGAAGACGGCAAGGCCTATATTTCCTACAACGGGTATGTGGCGCAGGGCAAGCCGACAAACGTTCCCAAATATGTGGGCGCCGTCGATTTCATGAAGTACATCTCGATCGCCAAACGCGCGGTGGGCATGACGCCCGAATATTCGGAAGAATACATTCAGGAATACGAAGCGGGCGTGGCCAGGGGAGACCCGAATTATCCCGATGTGGACTGGTTCGACGCCACAGCCACCAACAATGGTTTAATCAATAGCCATTTTGTGACCGTCAGTTTGGGAACAAAGGAAATCAAGTCGCTGGCGCAAATAGGCTACCTGTCTCAAAATGGAATTACCGAAAACACAAATTACAAGAGATATACGTTAAGGTCTAATACCGACTACAAAATCTCCGAGAAAATAGAAGTAAGGTCCGACCTGGCGCTCGTCTATTCGAATGCCATGGAACCGGCCAAGTTGGGAACCGGTTATAACTGGGTGGGAAGAATACCGGCTAACCAGGCCGCTTATTTGGCCGACGGTCGTTATGGCCCCGGCTGGCAAGGCGTTAACCCGGTGGCCTATTATAAAGACGGCGGTACCATTACCAATACGGCGCCATCGGGCATTATCAACCTGGTGGGCATCTACAACCCGGTGGAGTTTTTGGAAATCAAGGGACAGTATGCGCTCAACTATTGGGAAGGGCACACTACGAACTGGGATAAAAGGGTGCAGCTTTACCTCAACGACGGTACGCCCGACCCCCAGACCCAGAGCAAATCCACGCTGACCGAAAATACGAACCGGAGCCTGCGGACGATGTTTAACGGAAGCGCCACCCTGAACCGGTCCTTGAATGAAATGCACAACTTCAAACTCATGGTTGGCTATCAGCAGGAATCTTTCTGGAACAAATGGCACCAGGGCTACAGGGAAGTATTCCCCTTCCCCGACTACCCGGTACTGAACGCGGGCGGACAGGAAAATCAAAAATCGAGCGGTTCGGCCTCGGACTATGCCTTGCAATCCATATTCGGGCGTATTAATTATAACTTCAAGGAAAGATACCTCTTTGAAGCCAACTTGCGTTACGACGGTTCTTCCAGGTTTGCCGACGGGCATAAATGGGGAACGTTCCCTTCCGTATCGGCGGGGTGGCGAATCAGCGAAGAGGATTTTTGGAGTGACCTGAAACCGATTGTCGGTAACCTGAAACTAAGGGCTTCATACGGACAACTGGGCAATCAGAATACGCTGAACGGCTATTATCCGGCGCAGTCCGTCGTCAACCTGGGGACCAACTATATCTTTGACAAGAACATTAATTCCGGGGCGGCTATCACAGCGATGGCCAACAGCCTGATCAGCTGGGAGACTACCACGCTGACCAACGTGGGGCTGGATATTAACCTCTTCCAAAAAATAGAGCTAAACGCCGACTATTATTACCGCGTAACCGACGATATTTTGCTCAACCTGAATATCCCGCTGATTATCGGCCTGTCGGCGCCTGCGCAAAACGCCGGCAAACTGGAAAACAAAGGCTGGGAAGTGGGCGCTACTTACAATGATACCTTCGGGGACTTCCATTTCAGCGCCATGTTCAACATTTCCGACGTCAAGAACAAGGTGCTTGACCTGAAGGGGATCAACGAGACCGGCATCACGGTCAACCGGGAAGGCTATCCCATGTATTCCTTATACGGATACGAGGCCGACGGCTACATTACCCCCGAAGATTATGACTCTGACGGCAATTACCTTGGGGCCACGCAAATCGGCAATTTCGGGCCGGGTGACATCAAGTATAAAGACCAGCCGACGGTGGACAGCGACGGCGATGGAATCCCCGATACGGGCGACGGCATCCTCAATACGTCGGACTATGTGATCATGGGCAGCACCATTCCGAGATATACCTTCGGGCTGAGCCTGTTCGGTGCATACAGGGGCATCGACCTGAACCTCCTGTTCCAGGGGGTGGGCGAGGCCGACGGGTATGTGTGGGGACATTCCATCGGTTCTTTCTTTGAAGGCGGTTCCATGCCGGAAATAGGCAAGGATTATTGGACGCCCGAAAACAGGAATGCACAATTCCCGCGCCTGGCGTTCAATAACAGTAATAACCAGCAAAACTCGTCGTTCTGGGTGAAAGATGCGGCCTACCTGCGCCTGAAAAACTTGCAACTGGGATATACCCTCCCGAAAGGTTGGATGGATAAAATGGGCATTTCCAATTTGAGATTCTTTGTAAGCACGGATAATTTGTTTACCGTATCGAAGTTTTGGAAATATTTTGATGTGGAATCGCCTGTATTAACGGGATATGGTAACTTCTACCCGATCATGCGTACCACCACTTTCGGTATTGATTTAAGGTTCTAATATGTAAAATATATCGTCATGAAAAAGTTTATCATTTCTATAAGTAGTATCGTATGCTTTGCATCGTGTAATGACTTCCTGGACAAGGCGCCGTTGGATTCGCCCTCCGACAAGACGTTCCTGGCCAACGAAACGGAAATTCAAATGGCCGTTACGGGATGTTACACCATCCTGTGGACCGACTGGGAAGGAATGCCTTTCTTCCTGGCCTTCGAGGAATTGTCCGACAACGGCTGGGACAGGAATACAAACGATGTGCAGAAACTCTCACAGGGAGCAAACGATGCAAAAAGTTCTTTTGTTGAAACGATCTGGAGGACGTGTTACAGCGGCATTACCCGGTGTAATTATTTGATCAACAATTTATCCAATGTAACGGGAGTCAGCGAAGCGGTCATCAACCAGGCCCGGGCGGAGGCTCAATTCTTGCGCGCCTATTATTACGCCTACTTAGTGGACCTTTACGGAGACGTTCCGCTCTTGCTGGAAACCGTCACGCTCGACAATGCCGAGATCCCGCGTTCTTCCAAAGCGGATGTCTTAAGCCTGGTTTTCAAGGACTATGACGAAGCGGCGGCTGTGCTTGGAACGCAATACAAGCCCACTTCGGGACGACCTACCCGGCAGGCGGCCCTGGCGCTGAAGGCCAGAATCGCCCTTTACAACGAGCAATGGGATGTCGCGATCGCTGCGGCTTCCGAGGTAATGAAACTGGAAGGCGCGGAAGTCGGTTTAGACCCGAGTTTCCCTAATTTATTTACCTACGAAGGGCAAGACTCGGAAGAAATCCTGTTTTCGATTCAGTATTTGTTCGGCCAGTACGTTCACCCGATATTCAGGCTGTTCGGAGGCAGAAACGGCGGAGGCCATGCCAATAAGATCCCCTCCTACCAGCTGGTCGATTCCTATACGTGTACGGACGGGCTGCCGATTGACCGGTCGCCGCTCTACAATCCCGCCCAGCCTTGGGAGCATCGCGACCCCCGCCTGGCCTGGACCTTTGCGTTGCCCTCGTCCGGTTATGCCGACTGGACCCAAGAACCCGGATGCCTCTTCCAGGGATTCCAGTTCGAGACACACCGGGATAGTGTGAAATGCTTTAATTACCATACCACGCCCCCTTCTTATGTCGATAACCAGGACGCCCTGAACGCTTACGCCTCATTTAGCGGCATCAACTGGCGGAAATATGTGAACGACAAGAACTATGGCGACGTCAACAATTGCGACAACAATATCATCGTGATCCGCTATGCCGAGGTGTTGTTGATTTATGCCGAAGCCAAGGTGAAGGCCGGACAGGTGGATCAGTCGGTATATACCGCCCTGAATAAAATCCGGGCGCGTGCCGGTATGCCCGACATCACCGCAACCGACCCCAACGAACTCTTCTACGCCATTGCCCGCGAACGCCGCCACGAACTGGCGGGCGAAGGTCAACGGCTTTCCGACATCCGGAG
The DNA here is from genome assembly GCA_031275525.1 of Tannerella sp. Classification (GTDB taxonomy): domain Bacteria; phylum Bacteroidota; class Bacteroidia; order Bacteroidales; family Tannerellaceae; genus Tannerella. The sequence goes on along the minus strand of JAISOP010000282.1, from coordinate 14,185 downwards.
GTGGAAGATTGCGGAAAAGGTCATGAACGGCTACCTGCTGGGAAGAATGCAAAAGGCCTATCCCGCCAAGGCGCCCGTCATCGACGCCTGGGGAACGCCCGATTACGAGGCGGCGGGGATACCGGTGGCTTCCGACATGAACGACCCGAATACCTCGATGCGTACCGTCGATCTGCGCACCTTTAATCCCAACAAGGATTACCTGTGGCCGATCCCCTATATTGAACGCCTGACCAATCCGGCGCTGACACAAAACCCCAACTGGGAATAATTTATTAACTCCAAAATAGCATTCATCATGAAAAGAGTATTGAGCTTGTTTTTTTTAAGTTGCATACTGGTATCCTGCCAAGCCAAGGAAATTGAGGTATGCGTGTATGGCGGAACAGCCTCCGGCGTGGTGGCGGCCTATTCGGCTGCCCGGCTGGGCAAATCCGTCATCCTCATCGAACCGGGTAAATACCTGGGGGGCATGACAACCGGGGGACTGGGCTGGACCGACTTCGGCCATAAGGGCGCCGTCTCCGGACTCTCCCGGCTCTTCTACCAAAGAATCGGCAAACATTACGGCAAGGAAGAACAGTGGGTCTTTCCGCCGTCGGTCGCCACCGAAGAACTCAACCGGTTCATCAGGGACGCACAGGTGAAGGTGGTCTATCAGCGCCGGGTGGTCGATGTGGTGAAAGAAGGCACCCGCATCCGGTCCATCTCGCTTGAATCTTCCGCCCAGGACAACAGCCCGCTGCTCCAAATCAGCGCCGCGCAGTTTATCGACTGCACGTATGAGGGCGACCTGATGGCCAAAGCCGGCGTATCCTATTTCTACGGAAGGGAAGACAGTAAAGAGTTTGACGAGAGCTTGAACGGATTCCAGATCCAGAACAAACACCAGTTCCCCGACGGCATAGACCCCTATAAGGTGAAGGGCGACCCGTCGAGCGGACTGTTGTGGGGAATCAGCGACCGGCCGGCGCTGGAAACCGGAACGGGGGACAAGAGTATCCAAGCCTACAACTTCCGGCTCTGCCTGACCGACGACCCGGCCATCAAACGGGACTTTGAGCGTCCCCCGGGGTATGATTCCACGCATTACGAACTGTTCCTGCGCGTGATTGAAAAAATGCCGCAGGAGGCAAGGAGGTTCCTCAAGATAGACAAGTTTGACGTCTGTCCCAAGTTCGACATCAATAACAACGGACCCTTTTCTACGGATATGATCGGCATGAACCACGACTATCCCGAAGCCGACTATCCAACGCGGGAGAAGATATGGAACGACCATGTGCGCTATACCCAGGGACTGCTCTACTTTTTGAGTCACGACGAACGGGTGCCGCAAGCCTTGCGCGAACAGTTCGGCGCCCTGGGCTGGGCGAAGGACGAATTCACGGACAACGACAACTTCCCCACCCAGCTGTATATACGCGAAGCCCGGAGGCTGAACGGCGAATATGTGATGACGCAGCATAACTGCGAAGGGCACAGGGTGGTGGACGACGCCATCGGCCTGGCTGCCTACGGCATGGATTCGCACAACTGCAACCGGCTGGTGGTCGATGGCATGGTCAAGAACGAAGGCGACGTCCAGGTAGGCGTCTCCTCGCCCTACCCCATTTCCTACCGGAGCATTACGCCCCAAAGGACCGAATGTACCAACCTGCTGGTGCCCGTATGCGTCTCCTCCACCCATATTGCTTACGGCTCCATCCGGATGGAACCGGTATTTATGGTCCTGGGGCAGTCGGCGGCCGTAGCCGCTTCGCTGGCTATTGACAAAAAGGTGGACGTACAAAAAGTGGATGTAGCCGAAATCAAAGACCTCCTGCTAAAAAACCCTTACCTCGAGTAGGAAACCTTTCATTGGACGAACAAAGAATTCAAGAATTCAAAAGGTGCAATGATTATGGCATTGGCTCCGTCTTCGCAGGGCATTAGCCGCTCTTGCCGTCAGCTAAAGCAAACGGCAAAAAAGGGAAAATTGGGCGAAAGCCCCGCGGAGACGGAGTGGAGGGAAAGAGTGATTACTTGAAGATTGGAAGTTTTAAAAATGATTATCTTTGTTTCCGGTATTTGGTTCCGTCATTTCATATACCGAAAATAGATAAGCGAATTTTTTTTATAACACATCCATATGAGAAAGAATATTATTACAGCAGGAATTTGTGCATTATTGTTACCGGCCTGCAGGCAATCGCCGCCACAGCAAGTGGACAGGGCGTCGGAGGAGTATTATGTGGCGGCGTATATCTGGCCGTCGTGTCATGATGAAGAGATGAGTCGCACGGTGTTATGGCCGGAGGGGACAGGCGAATGGGAGGTGATCCGGAAAGGGAATCCGCGTTTTGAGGGACACTATCAGCCGCGGCAGCCGCTGTGGGGCTATGAAATGGACGATCACCCGCAGGTGGTAGAAAGGTGGATTGAGGTTGCTACTGCGCATGGCGTCAACGTCTTTGTGTATGACTGGTATTGGTATGACGAAGGGCCTTTCCTGGAAAGCGCTCTCAACAATGGTTTCCTGAAGGCTAAAAACAACCGCAAGATGCAATTTTATATCATGTGGGCGAACCATGACGTCCAACGCAACTACTGGAATGTGCATCGCTACAAGGACGATACCTCACTTTTGTGGGATGCCCGTGTGGACTGGAAAAACTATAAAATCATCGTTGATCGGGTCATCAACCAGTATTTCAAACAGCCCAATTATTTCAAGATCAACGGCGAGCCGGTATTTTCCATATTCAGCGTGGACAAATTGCTGGAAAGCTTCGACGGAAGCGTGGAAGAAACCCGTAAGGCGCTCGATTATTTCAGGGAAGAAGTGAAAAAAGCCGGTTTTCCCGGTTTACATATCCAGTGGAATCAGGGAGGCGGTTCCATCATGTCGCCGGAAATGGCCCGGCAGTTCTCCGAAAGGGTGAAAGCGATGGACTTCAACAGTGTTTCCCTCTACAATATGGGAGGAATCAGTGAAGACTACGTTGCCTACGGCGCTAATTCCATCCGCATACGAGAGCAAATGGATTCCATTTTAGGCATCCCGCTATTCCCCTGTGTTTCCATTGGCTGGGACGATACGCCACGTTTCCCGGCCAAGGGAGTCCACGACGTGGTGCACTACAACCATACGCCGGAAAGTTTTGCCATGCTGCTTCTCAAAGCAAAAGAATATGCCGGCCGCCATCCCGAACAGCCGAAACTGATTACCATCAATGCGTGGAATGAATGGGTGGAAGGCAGTTACCTGCTGCCCGACCTGCAACACGGTTTTGGTTATCTGGAAGCGGTGAAAGAGGTCATCGTGGACGGAAAATATGATCGGTTTACGAATCACTCGCAGAGGGAATAGGGGGTTCATTCTTTTTTTGAGGCGCTATGAGCATCCCCCCCCCTGCGGCCTGCGGATGAAGAGGCCGTCCCCTTTCTTACATCGCTTTGTATCAGACCGTCATTAGGGAGGTCGACCTCCCAGCATTAGGGAGGTCGACCTCCCAGCATTAGGGAGGTCGGCCTCCCTGCATTAGGGAGGCCAACCTCCCTGCATTAGGGAGGCCGGCCTCCCAGTATTCGGGGTTTTACAGGAAAGAAGCGTTGATCAGGATTTCAAGGCGAACTTCAATCATCCAATCATTTTTGACGACAGAAAGTTTCCGGAAGGGGAAATACACGAAGTATTCCGGCGCGCCGGCCTCCGTCATTCCCTCTTCCTTTCCGGCTTTCCCGCCTCAAATCCGGATGACGAATTTCCGTGCGGGCACGTTATATCCCCGCACAACCAACACATATTCGGCCTCGGGAAGGTGCGACAGACAGGTTTCGACGGTGATCTTCCGGCTTTCTCCCGGCATCAGCGACAGGAAGTTATCCGTATAGTACGACGGACGGACGGGTTTTCCGCCTTTGTCCAGCCACTGAAGTTGCGTGAAAAACGCCAGCGTCGCCCCCGTGTTTTTCAGTTCCAGGTCAATGAAATGGCGACCGTTTTCCTTACGCGTCGCGTATCGGGTCCGTATCCGCGTTTCGGCCAACTTTTGAATATCCCGAAAGCCGGCCGTTGCAGGGCCGGTCATGGTTTCCGGGCCTTCGTAGCGGCTGGTCGAACGCCAATAGAAATTGTCGCCCACCTGCCGGCCCTGCCCGTCGAACAGGCGTAGCTTGATGAAGTGTACGCGGGTGATGTTTTCGGGAAAGAGGATGCTGAAAAGGTCGTTCGCCACGCCATCTGCCGGCAGTTCGACGCGCATCTCCTTCGCAAAAACCCGCTTCATGTTCAGGTCGTAAACTTCGGCCGTCAGCCTGAAGTTTTCAAAACGCTCCGGATATTCGTTGATCACCGAGACCGTGTTTTTCAGGTAGTCGAACTGCGGGTGCAGCGGCTCGCCGGCGTTCTGCGCGGCATAGAGGGCGGCTGTCGGCTCGAGCGACCAGTCCCACATGCAGCCGCGCACCTGCCGCATGGGTGAATTATGATACCAGAAGAGGTAGCCGGAGCAGTACCGGTCGCCGTAATGCAGCTTGTTGTAATTCCATACCTCGTAGATGCTTTTGTAGTTGAGGGCGCCGACAAACTGCCCCTTTTCGGCAAACTCGTCGATGCTTTTCGACTCGCCGTACTCGTTGGTCAGGTCGACGTAGAGGGTGGACATCCGGAAGAATCCGTTGCCGTCCGAATAATCCCAGACTTCCCGGTTGATGGGCCAGAGGTCTTTTTCGTCCATCATCTCGCGCAGGCATTCCACCGTCGGCAGGCAGGGCGCACCGTATTCGGGGTTGAAGCCGTCTATGCGGCTGCCCCGTTCGGAGGCCGTATTCTCGTAGTGTCGCATGAGGTTCACCGTCCGGTAGGGGCTACCGTCGTGAATGCCGTCGGCTTCCGACTGCATCTGGTAGCCGCGCGTGCCGTCCAGCTTCATGATCAGTTCCCGGATATGCGGCACTTCGGTCGATTCGTTGGAACAGACGTAATAGGCCTGGCTGGGATGGTTGCGGATGCGTTTGAGGGTGGAGGCCGCATTTTTCAGGTGCAGGCCGTTGTCGTAGGGATGTTTCGTGTCGCCCGTCACCCAAAATTCCGTCCAGACCAGGATGCCCAACTCGTCGCACAACTGGTAGAAATAGTCCGACTCGGCAATGCCGCCTCCCCAGAGGCGGAGCATGTTGATGCCGGACTGCGCCGTGTATCGAAACTCGGCATACATGCGTTCGTCCGACTGGCGGAGCATGTTTTCGGGAATCCAATTGGAGCCGCGGATAAACAGGGGGTGTCCGTTGACATAGAACTGCCGCGAGGCGTCGGGCGTGCGGGTGTCGGAAGTAATCTCGCGGATGCCGAAGCGCGAGGTGATTTCATCCGAAAGCCGTCCGTCGGCAAAGGCTTTGAAGGTAATGTCGTACAGTTCCTGTTTCCCCTTGTGCACCGGCCACCAGAGGCGGGGGCGGTCGATGACCAGTTGCGGAAACTCCTCGGGCGTGAAGACCACTTCGCGCACTTCGCCGCGGAACAGTTCCACTTCCTTCTCGAAACGGATCGCCCCGTCCCCGATTTCGCCCGTCACGCGGACGGTCCGGCTGTCGAAATGCGGGTTGCTCACTTCCACCGAGACCGTCTGGCGCGAGCGGTCGTAACCGGGCTTGCGCAGGTCGGATTTGACGAACGGATGACGAAGTTTGACCCTTCCGGTGGTGAAAATCCGCAGGTCGCGCCAGATGCCCGTGTTGCGGTCGCGCACGCCGTCCAGGTAATTAAAGTCCCAGCCGGCCGTCATCAGCATGGTAACGTTTTTGCCGATCTCACCGTTGCCGCCGTTGGAAAACTCGTGTTTGGCGCCGAAGGACTTGTAGTCGGTACGGCTGCCCGGCACGTCCACCGGATACACCTTCACGGCCAGTATGTTTTTCCCGTCCGGACGGAGATAATCGGTTATATTCATCTGATCCTGATAGAACATACCCGCCACGTTGCCCACCATGTAGCCGTTCAGCCAGAACTCGGCGCGGTAGTTGATGCCGTCGGCTTGCAACCAGACCTGTTGGCCGTCATACTGCTCGCCGGGCAGGTCAAACTCCGTGCGAAACCAGCAGGTATAGAAATCGCGCCCCGCGTCGTTCAAATCGGGAATCAAGCCGGACTGCAAACTGTTATTCAGTCCGAAATAAGGTTCGGGATAGACTCCGTTGTGCACAAGCGTTTGCAGCGCCGTCCCGGGCACCACGGCCGGCAGCCAGTCGTCGGCGGCGACCGCAGGAGTAGAGACCTCCTCGCTCCGTGCGGCTACGTCGCCCGCCTTTTTCATTTTCCAGGAATAGCCGCCCCGATGAACCTCCTCAGAGCGGAGCGTATGCAGGTATTCGCGTTCATACCTCACCTTCCCCATACGTCCGGAATCCTGTGCGACGGCCGCGCAGAGACTCCCTAAAAAACCAATACATATAATATACTTCATCTTGAATTTTTTATCCGGAGAACGGCAACATCGGGAAAACCCCTAAAAACCCCGCACGCAATGCCGTCTTGCCCGCATATCGTACGCCGGCATGTTTTCCGTTATATTCAACCGTCCTTCCCTCATCAACCAACTTTTATACCGCACGCGGCACGGTGTTGTGCACGGATAGGATCCCGCCGGGGAATCAACCGGAGTCTCAACGACTCGACGGAACCGAACTCCGCCGAACCGGTCATGCACAAAATCATACGGCGTACGGTATAAATAGCACGGCTGAAACATTTCATCTTTTTTAAATCCTCTTCGTGTTATGTTTCACGTTTACAATTGTCATACTGTTATGAAAATGGAACAGAATCAATTTAAACGGGAAGTGATGCCGTTGCGTGGTCGGATGTTTGCCTGTGCGCAACGACTGCTCGGGCAGACGGAAGATGCGGAGGACGTGGTCCAGGAGGTCTTTCTGAAACTCTGGCTCATGCGTGGCGAACTGAAAAACTATAACAGCCTTGCGGCGCTCTCCGTTCAAATCACGAAACACCTTTGTTTGAACCGGCTCCGTGCCTCCCGTGCGTATCAGGAACCGCTGGACGACGTGACTTTGGCCGGCGAAGAGCCTTCTCCCCACGACCGGTTGGAACAAAAGGACAGTCTGACACAGGTGATGAGGCTGATCGACCGGCTACCCGGACTCCAACAGGCCATCCTCCGCATGAAACATATCGACGGGTTGGAGGTTGAGGAAATTGCCGGACTGACCGGAAGTAATCCGGGAGCGGTGCGGACGAATCTGTCCCGCGCCAGGAAAAAGATACGGGAACTGTTTATACAAATGTAAAAAGAAGAAAGCAAATGAATGAATATCAAGAAATAGAAAAATTACTGGAACGTTTTTTTGAAGGACGGACTTCCGGCGAGGAGGAGCAGCAGTTATACCGTTTCTTCGCACAGGAGGACACGCTTCCGGAACAGTGGCTGCGATACAGACCCCTGTTCAGCTACTTTGAAACCGGACTGGCGGAAGAATGCCGCTTGCCGGACAGCAATCTCCGGCCACTCCCGCCCCCGCGCAGGAAACGCCGGGCGCTGTGGGCAGGAGTGGCCGCCCTGCTGACGGGCATATTGGCAGGTACCCTTCTCCTAAGGGAGCGGGCGCAGTTTGATCCCTATGAAGGCAGCTATATTGTGCGAAACGGTGTGTACATCACCGACCTGAAACAGATAAAACCCGAACTGGAAGCAACCCTCCGGGACGTCATGCGGCAGCAGGAGCAGTACGAGCAACAGCTCCGGATGCTCGACGCCCCGGACGGCTTCGACCCGGCCCTGCGCCTGGAACGGCAAATCGAAGCGCTCTACTGCGAGATGCTGTCCGGCTTTCAGGACGGGGAAATCAGACGCGAAGCAGAAAAAATACTGGATATTAATTGTAATAACTAATTTAAAAACAGAATGATTATGAAAGTAACGAAAAGATGGATGGCAGTAATGGTGTTGCTGCTTGTAGGCGGCGCATGGATGGGACTGGCGGCGCAGGAAACGATTGACGCGCTGGTCAAAAAGTGTGAGAGTCTGAACGACGTAAACGTGAGTATTATGCGTAACCGAGACCCGGAGACGAAAGAAATAACGAAGTCGATAGTGACCATCGTCATTCCGGCTCAGTCGAATCAGGCGCTGATTGATGGCTTTGTGGCGGCTTTCCAAAAGGAAAAGGAAAATGCGGAGCAGGAGATAGAAAACAGGAAAGACGGAAAAATGGTAAATCTGTTTTATCGGTTTAAAAAGAAAACCTATTCACTCACGATAGATCATGACGAGAAAAATGTTGTTGTGAGTATTATAGAAAACGAGTCAAAAGGAGAACAGGAACAGAGGAAGCATGAACAGGCACAGAGGAAGAAAGAACAGGAACAGAGGAAATAACAGGAACAAACCCAAGAGTGAGCAGCATAGAGGAATCGACAATTCCCCAAAGGAATATGCCTTGAATATGCTTTTTGATAAATAACATTAGGATATATCCCGCCTGGGAAGGTGGGATATATATTTTCAACACTTTAGCTTTGATTTCTCCCGAACGTTTTCGTCCGTCTCCGTACTTTTATGTATATTTGTAACGATTTTCATTTCAGACGATGGATTATTACGAGTTATACTTTACGTACGCTTCTTCTACGGTGGAGCCGGCGATAATCAGCGACCTGCTGGCGGCAGAACTGGCCGAAGCGGGCTTTGACAGTTTCGTACCGGAGGCGGAAGGCTTGCGGGCCTACCTCCCGGCCGACCGTTACCGGCAGGAAGAAGTCGAGCAGCGTTTACGGGATTTTCCATTAGCCGGCATACAGTTTCACACCACGCAAACGCACATCCCCGCCAAAGACTGGAATGAAGAGTGGGAAAAACATTATTTCCAGCCTGTCCGTATCGGCCAACGCTGTTTGTTGCGTGCGCCGTTTCACCCCGTCGAAACAGGTTTCGAGTACGAGCTTGTCATCCATCCGAAGATGGCATTCGGCACCGGCCATCACGAGACGACCCGCCTGATGCTGGACGCAATACTGGATATGCCGCTGGAGGGAAGCGCCGTGCTGGACATGGGCTGCGGTACCGCCGTACTGGCCATACTGGCTGCCAAAAAAGGCGCGACGCCGGTGGTGGCCATCGACATCGACGAATGGGCCTACCGCAACGCACTCGAAAACTGCCTTTTGAACAACACTCCGCAAGTCCGGGTCATCCGGGGAGGCGCCGAAGAAATCCCCGGGGACATTGCTTTCGACTGCATTTTTGCCAACATCACCCGGAACGTCCTGTTGAACGATCTCCGGCAGTATGCCTCGTCGCTGAAGCCCGGCGGATGGTTGTTGGCAAGCGGTTTTCATACGGAAGACATCCCCCTGCTGGAATCCGGATGCAGGCACAACCGGCTTGAAAAACTCTCCACGGGCGAGCATAACCACTGGGCGATCCTAAAAACGGTGAAACGTTGAACTTTTCAGCCTTTCACACTGTTGGATTATATATATCAACCAATTATTTATTTTTAAAACAAGAGATTATGAAAAGTAATGTAGATTCTAAACTGTTACTGGGACTGGTCATTGGCGGCGCGATTGGCGCAACCATAGGCTATCTGGCTGCTACGGACAAAAAGGAACAAATCCTGAATGATTTGAACGACCTTCTTGCGAAAGCGAAAAATGCGTTCACTTCTGCCGTCAGCACCTACCGGGAAGGCAAGGCGGATACGGCCATCGCCGGATCCGAAGAGCCAAACGAAGCCTGAAACCCTATGAAAAAGGATTCGGCGGCGTTTTTCCGCGAATTGAAAGAGGACGCAGTCACTTATGCTGCGTTGAAACTCGAACTGTTGAAATTGGGCGCATACGAACGGACGGGGAAAGTCATCTCCGTTCTTTCGTATGGCCTGATATTGCTTATCCTGGCGCTTTTCCTGATACTTTTTGCCCTCATTGCGCTGGCTTTTTTTCTGGGTGACCGGCTCCATTCGCCGGCGCTCGGGTTCGCCCTTGTGTCTATCCTCTACCTGCTGATTATCGGCGGCTTCATTCTCTACAGGCAGAAGTTCCGGACCATGGTACTCAATACCGTCATTTCCGCCCTCAACGCTCACGAAAACAACCACAATGAAACAACCAGCGAAGACAACCCCGCAGGAGATCCTGTCGGCACGCAAGGCCCTTTTGCAGGAACAGTGCCGGACAGGGGAACAGAAACTAAATGAAGACTTTGCTTACCTCCGCGACAACGCCGGGAGTTTGTTACTTTCCGGGCTGTCGTGGCTGATTACCCCCGGTACGGGAACAAGCAAACGGGCCAACGTCACACCGGCAAAAACAGGTGTAGCCTCACCTGCTTCGTCCGTTTTCAGTTGGTCCGGAATCCTTTCGACAACCAAAACCTTAGGGCCAATCGTTTGGGAAATTGCCCAACCCATGCTTGTTTCCTGGGGAATAAACAAACTCAAACAATGGTTCTTCAAACCGAAGAAGCAACTGAAATCCTTGAATGATTGAACCCTTGAATTATTGAATCCTTGAATCCCGGTTATTCAGTTTGCTGTGTTTGCGTCCGTAGAGGAAATAGCAGACCAGGCCGACGGCCATCCAGGAAAAAAGGCGTATCCACGTATCCATCGGCAGAGCCAGCATCTGGCCGAGGCAAATCAGTATGCCCAGGATGGGAATCAGCGGTACAAGGGGCGTGCGGAACGGGCGTTGCACGTCGGGGCGCGTGCGGCGCAGCACGATGATGGAGGTACAGACCAGGACGAATGCCATCAGCGTGCCGATAGAAACCAGTTCGCCCAGCACGTTGATGGGCAGCAGGCCGGCTATGATACAGCACGACACGCCGGTGAAAAGGGTCGAATAGTGAGGCGTCCCGTACCTCGCGTTGACCCGGGAAAACAGCGGGGGCAGGAGGCCGTCCTTCGACATGATGAAAAAGATGCGCGACTGACCCAACAGCAGTACGAGGATCACCGAACTTAGCCCGGCAATGGCGCCGATCTTGATGAAGGGACGCAGCCAGAAGAGACCTTCGCCCGCCCGGTCGATGGCGTAGGCAATCGGCGCCGGGACGTTCAACTCCTGGTAGTTGACCATGCCGGTCAGTACGATCGTGACCAGGATATACAGTACCATGCAAATCAGCAGCGAATACAGGATGCCTTTGGGCATACTTTTCTGCGGGTCCCGGGCTTCCTGCGCGGCGGTCGAAACGGCGTCGAAGCCGATGTATGCGAAGAAGATGACGCCGGCGCCGCGCAAAATGCCGCTCCAGCCGAAGAAACCGAAACTGCCGGTGTTTTCGGGAATGAAAGGCGTATAGTTCCCGCTGTCGATGTAGGACACGCCGAAGGCAATAAAGAGAAGGATGACGATGATTTTTGTGATCACGATGATGTTGTTCAGGATGGCCGACCGCCGGATACCGCTGAGCAGCAGGAAGCTGAACAGGGCAATCACAAACATGGCCGGGAGGTTAATCAGGTGGCCGGTGGCGACCCAGCCCTGGCCGTGGATATAATCAAAGGGGGCGGAAGTGAGTGCGGGTGAAAGCTGAAGCCCCCAGTCGGCCAGGAAACTGACCGCGTATCCGGACCAGCCGACCGATACCGTACTGGCGGCGAACAGGTACTCCAGGATCAGGTCCCAGCCGATCAGCCAGGCGATGAACTCGCCCAACGTGGCATAGCTGTAGGAGTAGGCGCTGCCGGCTACCGGTATCATGGCGGCAAACTCGGCGTAACAGAGGCCGGCCATGATACAGCCGACGGCCGAAATGATGAACGAGATAGTCAGCGCCGGCCCGGCATAAGTGGCCGCAGCCGTTCCCGTCAACACAAAGATGCCCGTCCCGATGACGGCGCCGATGCCCAGGGCAATCAGGTTTCGGGTCGAAAGCGACCGTTTCAGTTTATTGCCCGCATGTGATTCCGCTATGATAGCATCAATTCCCTTTACTCTAAATAAGTTATTCATCATTCTCCTAATTTTTTTTCCGCGCAAATGTAGCGGTATTATTTGGTTCCGACAACTGTATTTGATTATTCGGATGCCGGTCGGCGAAGCCAGGAAACAGGAAAACGGGAGCTATTTCCTACTTTTGCATAAAAAAAAGAGCAGGAATATGAATCCATTGGAATTGATTGGCACATATTATCCGGTCGAATCGGATCGGTACCGGATTTTGACGGAGCACAGCAGGAGTGTGGCCGATAAGGCCCTGGCCATTGCGCGGGCACATCCGGAGATGCAGTTGGACTTGGCGTTTATCGAAGAGGCGGCCCTGTTGCACGACATAGGGATATTCCTCTGTCATGCGCCGGCAATCGGGTGCTACGGCCAGGCCGAATATATCTGTCACGGGTACTTGGGCGCCGAACTGGTGCGGGCGGCCGGCTTTCCGCGTCATGCGCTGGTGTGCGAACGTCATACCGGGGCCGGCATTTCGGTGGAAATGATTGAAGGTCAAAACCTGCCCCTGCCTCGCCGCGACATGCAACCCCAGTCGCCGGAAGAACAACTCATCTGCTTTGCCGACAAGTTTTTCAGTAAAACGAAGACGGACGGGGAAAAGCCGGTAGCGCGTATCCGGAAGGGACTGGCACAGTATGGCCAGGAAGGCGTGATCCGCTTCGACGGCTGGTGCAAACTCTTTTTAGGTATGGAGCATGAGAATGAATGAGGCTGCCCGGCCCGGCGCAGGCTCTGCCTGTGTTAATTGGAGCGGGACCCCGGGATAGGTTAGTGCGGGACCCCGCAATAGTATTAGTGCGGGACCCCGCAATAGCTTAGTGCGGGGTCCCGCAATAGCTTAGTGCGGGGTCCCGCAATAGCTTAGTGCGGGGTCCCGCAATAGCTTAGCAACGTATAGACAGAAAGGAATCCGGTGTAGCGGTGTTTCTTACACACAGAGACACAGCGTTCCGGAGCGAAAAAATCCCCGTGTACTCCATATCTCCGTGTTTGAAGAAAGAAGAAGATATTTCCCTTCTCCCGTAAAATATTTTCAAGGTTCGTTTGTCTGCATAAACAGGTAACAATAGAAACGATAGACAATGAATACGGTATATATTGGGATGGGGATTGCGGCTTTGCTGTGGATTTCCTTTAAGATGCATCGCAGGCAGAGGCGCAGAAAGAAGGTCATTGATGTGCTTGAAAGGAATTGTTCCGGATGCCGGCGTTGCGTCAAAAAATGTCCGCGCCGGGCGCTGGAAATGGTAGAAGATGAAACCGGAATACATGCCACTGTGAAATATCCGGACCGGTGCACCGCTTGTGGAGACTGCCTGGATAAATGCAAATTCAATGCCTTGCAACTCATTGAACGGATATGAAGGCTCGTCCGATAAACAGGAATGGCAGGGAATGTTTCTGCCCCGGGGCGCCTTTTTACTGTAGCCTGCGCAGCCTGTTCCACCGGTTGTATGTCCCTCCGCAAGAACAGTTCCTGTTGATGCGCATGGCGAGTGAAAAGGAAATGAATTGCGAGAGCGTCAAAAACATATTGCAGCGCTTGCTGCAAAACAAACAGGATCAGGATTAGCGGCTGTACGGTACGGTCAATCACGTGCATCCCGTCGCATACTTCACTCCAATCAAAAGAATGAACCGGACACCGCCTTTCCTAATGCATGAACGTCGGCGTTCCTAATGCATAAGCGTCAACGCTTCTAATGCATAAGCGCCGACGCTTCTAATGGAGGTCTGATACAGAGCAGTTTGAGAAGGGGAACGACCTCTTCATCCGCAGGCCGCAGGGGGGGAATTGAGAATTGAGAACTTCCAAGAATGGAGAATTGAGAATTGAGAATTGAGAATGAACAGGTATTTCTCCGTGATACGGGGCGTTAAAAAAGGAGAGAGCTTTTCCGTCTGCTTTTGCCGTTTGCTTTAGCTGACGGCAAAAGCGGCAAACACCGTCGCCAGCGCCGCCAAACATGCTGCCAGGTATGCGAATGCAGCCAAATGACCTCCCTTTAAATCTCTGAATTTTGGAATCATGGAATCTTGACATGCGAATTTTGGTCATGGCCTAAATCAGTTGAAAACGTTAAGCGGAGATCGAAAATAATCCCGACTAGAAATAATATCGTTCAATATACATTCCGATTACATTATCATGAATGAGTTCCTTTTTGGAATAACAAATGGTTTTTCTGTTCAAACGTTTGATGTGCGTTCTGAAATTCAAGTTTTTCC